>JAQBNY010000007.1 GCA_028288315.1 Mucilaginibacter sp. | reverse complement strand
GAAAGTGCCGATGTGCTAAAATATGGAGGTAGGATTGAGGCTACCGGGCACCGTGCTATTTTAGAAGCAACTTTTGAAACCGATTACCCTGATGCTGTATTCCAAATATATCAACTGTTTCAAAGCAGGCGTGCCGGTGATATGGTAATTAATGCCCGTGTGGATTATGACCTGCGTAAGTTTTGGGAGTACCCTGAACATTTAGGATCGCATGGGTCATTACATAAATACCATATGCATGTACCATTGATATATAATCAAAAAGATTGGTTAACTCATTCGGCGCGAACAGCAGATCTTTTTAATTCAATATTAAAATGGAAAGGCATTACACCGGCATCATCAGAGGGTGAAGCATTAAATTAATAGCAACTATTTATCAACAAATGCAAACAATATAATGAGAATATGACAGTTTAATGGTAAATTAACTTCTAGGTAACCTTATGCAGTTAGTTTTGCGTAAAAGGATAATAATGAAGTTAAAATATTTAAACTAATATATGGTCAAGCTTTTTAAATTAAATTTGTTGATCATATTTTTTTCATTTTCAGCATTTAATGATTCAGTTGCACAAACAGTGTTAACCAATGCATTTGCGCATAATGATTATAAACATAAACGGCCACTTTTAGATGCCTTAAATTACGGGGTAGCAAATATTGAAGCTGATATTTTTTTGTATAAAAACAAATTGGTTGTAGCGCATGTTTTACCTTATTTTCGTAAGAATAAAACGTTAGAAAAGTTGTATCTACAGCCTTTGTTTGAGCGGTTTGCATGTCAGGATGATATTTATTCGGGTTATAATAAGCCAATTATTTTAATGATTGATGTAAAAACAAATGCAAGTAAAACATATTTAAAACTTAAAGAAGTTTTGCAGAAGTATCAATCCATACTTACCAGCTATGATAACGGTAAAATAACAGAACGAGCCGTTACAGTTGTAATATCAGGGAATAAGCCATATGAATTAATGGAGAAAGAATGCCAGAGGTTTGCCTTTATAGATGATAATTTAAAGAATATGACGTCAGATAGTACAAAAAACTTATGCTTAATGGCCAGTGCTAAATATTCTAATATTACGTCATGGAACGGAAAACAGCCTATTTCAATTCTTCAAAAGCTAAAGCTCTGCGAATTTATCAAACAGGCACATACCGAAGGTAAAAAGGTTAGGCTTTGGGCCATTCCTCAAAACCCTACCGTATGGAAAATGTTAATGGATTGCGGTATTGACCTGATAAACTCTGATAATTTGGAAAAGATGAGATCATTCTTCGCTAAAAAGCACGCAGCTCCATTTATTGCCCAGGCTCAGTAATATCTAATACAGTTCTCTAATTTTAATAATGACGCCACCTAATCAACAAATTGCAATAGCAGCTGATAAACAGGAAATAAAAAAAGTATTTAACAAAAACATCATAATTAAGGGCGCTTTTTGGTTTGCATTGATTACGGTTATTACCATTGCCGGTATATTTTTTTACACAAATACAGGCAATACTTTAAATGCTTTAACGCATATTTCTTATAAATACATTGCTATTTGCTTTTTAATGCTGGCTGTCGATTTAACTTTAGGAGGGTGGCGCAATCATATTTATGTCCGTAAACTAAACCCGGAGGTATCTGCATGGGTTAGCTTTAGGGCCAACGTTGCAAATATGTTTATGGGCGCGGTTACACCTGCACATGGCGGTGCCGGCCCTGCCCAAATATATGTTTACACAAGTGCCGGTGTTACGTTTATTGATTCTTTTGCAATAAACCTGATAAACCTGGGCGCAACATTAATTTTTATGCCACTGGCTGGTTTTGTAGCTATTATGATGATGGATACCAGCACTATCAGCGGCATTATCCCGGCTATGCTTAGATATGGTTTTAGCTTTTTCCTCCTGTTTTTAATGGCGTTCTTGCTGGCATTTTGGAAACCGGTTTGGGTAGGTGCAATCATCCGTAAAATAGCTAACGGCCTGGCCTCTTTATTTCCAAATAAGCGAAGGGATTTAACCAAATGGGCTAACAGCTCTTATTCAGGTATTAACAAATATCAGCAAACCTGCAGCGTTATTCTTAAGCAAAACCCATCGTTATTCCCACTTAGTTTGGTAATAACCACTTTGCTTTATTTAAATAAATACTGCCTGCAATATATAATATTATTGGGCTTAGGCGTTAATGCAAGCCTGGTGCAGGTAATATCTATACAGGTACTAATTCAATTCATGATTTATTTTGCACCAAGCCCCGGCGGAAGCGGTTTTGCCGAGGTTGGTATTTCAGTATTATTTGGCAGGATAGTACCCAACGCATTACTGCCCATATTTACCCTGTTGCAACGTTCTTTTCTGTTGTTTTTCCCGGCATTGATAGGGGCCTATGTGGTTATCAACTTACTGAGAAAAGACAGTATGAAGAAAATACCTGCCACTGCTAAAAGCAAGAGGGAGATGTCTGAAAGTCCATTTAGTTAAAAACCCAGCAGGGTTAAAGCTTGGTAGAAAAATAATCAAGTAATAATTGGTGGAAGGCAAGAATATTATCGAGTTAGCAAAAGGGCTTAGGCTAATCAAAACCTTTATTGGGAAAGATGGTTTTATTTTTCCAAATTACACATTGAATGAAAGTACTGCTTGTTGAGGATGAAGCCGGATTAGTATCGGTAATTGTGCGTGGCCTAACCGGGGCCGGGATGGAGGTAAGCGTTGCCGCCGATGGCAACATGGGTTTGGAGATGGCGCTGAACCATCAATTTGATATTATTATACTTGATATTATGCTGCCGGGGATGAACGGCATACAGGTTTGTAAAGAAATCCGTAAACAGAACGATACTGTTGCCATACTGATGCTTACCGCCCTATCAAGTACCGAAAATATTGTGACCGGCTTAAACAGCGGCGCCGACGATTACCTGGCTAAACCCTTTAAGTTTGCTGAGATGGAAGCCCGTATCCGTACGCTGGTACGCCGCAGCAAGGCAGGCAGCACACCAAAAAGTGTTATAAGCATTGCCGGGCTTGAGGTTAATACTGTGTCTAAAACCGCCAGGCGCAACGGCAAAACAATTTCGCTTACCGCTACAGAATATCACTTATTAGAATATTTTGTGAAGAACCAGAACATGGTACTATCCCGTATACAGATACTTGAAAATGTGTGGGATATTGACTTTAACATGGGTACCAATGTGGTTGATGTATATATAAACTATCTGCGGAAAAAAATTGATAACGGCTACGATACCAAACTTATACATACGGTTTTTGGTATGGGCTATATTTTTAAGGAAGAAACTGTGGATGAAGCTTCAAACTAAAATCACCCTGCTTTTCTTTGTTATATCAGCTATTGGCTTGGTGTTGCTCAACGCGTCCATCTTTTACTTTGTATCTGAATTTAACTTTGAAGATTTTTTTAAACGACTGGAGGCCCGAGTAAATCTTGCTGCCGAGATCAATATTAATCCCAATAAACAGTCTGCCGCCTATCAGCAGGTGCGTACCCGCTATCTCGAGAAACTAGAGAATGAGCGGGAGTATATCATTAAACTTGATACTACCAAACAACCACCATACACCAAAGCCATAAACCTGCCCGATGAATTTTACCGTAATATCCTCGAAAATAAAAAGGCCCGCTATACTCAGCAGAACCATTTTTATGCCGGCGCTGTGTTTAATAAGCGCCAGGCTAAGTATATTGTAATAGTAGCCGCTACAGATCCTTATGGCTTTAAAGAACTTGATCTGCTGAAAAAAGTGCTGCTCATTATCTTCATTATATCCATTATACTCACTTATGTGGCTGGTACTATATTCTCTTACTATACGGTACAGCCGGTTAGGCGCATTATTAGAAGCGTTAAAAATATTTCGGCCAACAACTTGCACATGCGGTTAGATGAAGTGCGTGGTAAAGATGAGATTGCAGAACTGGTGCTCACTTTTAATAATATGCTTACCCGATTGGAGACTGCATTTGAAACACAGAATAATTTTGTGAGCAATGCATCGCACGAATTACGTACTCCGCTCACCATCATCACCAGCGAAACAGAGTTATTGTTAAAAGAAGATAAAGTACCCAACGATGCTAAACAGTCTGTAAAAATTATACTTGCCGAGGCTGAAAAGCTGGGCCATATTTTAGCCAGCTTACTTGGGCTGGCCCAAACCGGATTCGACGGGAAAAAGCAAAACTGGCACAAAATAAGAGTAGACGAACTGGTAATGGGTGTTGTTGATTCTGTTAAAAGGATAGACCGGGAAAGTGTTATTGATATTGATTTTTCTAACCTGCCGGATAATGAAACTTTGTTATATACCGAGGGGAACAGTAACCTGCTACAACTGGCTGTAAGTAACATTGTGCTAAATGCCTGTAAATACTCTGATAACCGCCCGGTTAAAATACAGCTCACTGCAGATAACGGCCGCATAATTATAAAAGTAACCGATACTGGAATAGGTATCCCCGAAGAAGAGCAGCCACATATTTTTGAACCCTTCTTCAGGGCATCAAACACAAGCAAATTTCAGGGGCATGGTATTGGGCTGCCACTTACCCTTAATATCATCCGCCTGCATAAGGGTACCATTGGTATCCGCAGCGAAGAACAGATAGGTACCGAGATACAGGTACTGCTGCCTCTGGCAAAATAATCTCCCTTTCTTTCATTTTAGCAGTTAGCTTTCTAATAAGTTTCTAATAAGTTGGTGTCTTTTTTAATTTTCATTAGCATGAGAAATAAAACTCGCTGATAATTAGTTTGTTAGCACGATTAAAATAATACAAACTCTAATCAAATTCTAACAAGTGTCTTAATTGGTTTTAATGAGTGTGGTGTTGTTTTGTGTAAGTAAACATTAAGCATTAAAACTAAAACAAACACTTATGAAAACTATTCTAATCCCAACCGACTATCAACCAGAGTCATTAGATTGCATACACGCCGTTTGCAGTGAGTTTAAAAACGAGGAGTTGAGCCTGATATTCATTCATGTATTTAAACTTTCAGATTCAATAACAGACCTGTTGATGCTGAGTAAACGCAGCCGCGAATACGAAAAAGTAAACGACGAATTTTACGAACGCTGCAACCTGTTACGCTTACAATATCCGCGCATAAAAAATGTAATGATAGAGTTTTTATATGGCAGCACACTAAGCATGTTTAAGAATTTTATAGAAGATAACGAAGTAGATGGGGTAGTGCATACCGAAGGTAGTACCTATGGGCCGATCCATAAATCAAGCATTGATGCATCTGTACTGGTTAAAAAATGCGGACTGCCTATAATTAGTGTTAATACAAAAACCTATGCAAAGGTAAGGCAGCCTCAACTTACACCTGTTTATAATGAAGAACTATTAACCGAGGTTTAAAAATATCTAACAATCTATCCTATGTTACTAAAAGAAAATATACCTGTTAAATACATCTTCGGGAAAATAAAAAAGGAAGTGGCAATGGTGGCTGTGTATGCTATACTCATAGCCATTATTTACAACAACTTTCATATCACCCGCATTTCTATCCCTATTGCTGTGCCTACTATTTTGGGTACGATAATATCATTGTTGCTGGCCTTTAAATCAAACCAGGCGTATGATCGTTGGTGGGAGGCACGTACTCTTTGGGGCGCTATTGTAAACGATACACGTACATTAACCCGCCAATTATTAACCTTTGTTGATACCCCATATGGCGAGGCTGAGCAAAAAGCATTTTGCGAACGTGTGGCCAAAAGGCAAATTGCCTGGTGTTACAGTTTAAGCAGGCATCTGCGCAAGCAGGACCCACTGCATGATCTTGACAGGCTAATTAGTGCCGAGGATATACAACACATCAAAAAATATGATAACATTCCGTTGGCTTTACTTGAACTGCAGGGCGCCGACCTGCGTAATGTCTTTAAACTTGGGTGGATAAATGAGTTTCAGCAGATACAGATAGACGAGACGCTGGTACGCTTTTCTAACTCGATGGGCGGTTGCGAACGTATTAAGAATACGGTTTTCCCGGCTACTTATAGTGTTTATATACACTTTTCGGTACTGCTGTTTATATTGTTGTTGCCGTTTGGATTAATTGAATTTTTTGGCGTGGTAGAGGTTCCGCTTGTTATCGCCATCGCTTCATCATTTTTCCTGATAGAGAACATGGCCATTCATCTGCAAGATCCGTTTGAGAACAAACCTACCGATACGCCAACTACTACCATATCACGAACCATTGAACGCGATATTAAGCAACTGCTAAAAGAAAACTTTAAACAGGAAGAAGTGCCGGTGGGTGCATCATACAATAAATCAAAGGTGTTTTATATCCTGTAAAGAATAACGGGACAGTTTTTTAAAATTAAAAGCCGCTTTCAATTAAGAAAGCGGCTTTTTTGTCTTAACAGACCTGCAATTAGTTTACTTTTATTTTAACAACCATTTTCTTTACTACATCATAACCGTCAACCTTAACGCTTGGGCGGTGTACTTCCGCAGGAAACAATAAAAGAAATGTGCCGGGAGATGCTATGTAATCTTCGCCTTTGCCAGTATAATTTGCAGCGTCTCTGGCTGCGTCATAAGGCTTTGTAAGAGTGGCTTTCTCAATCGGAACTACGCTTATCATTTCCTTTCCCTTTATTACATATTGCACATCAATGTATTTACGGTGGGCTTCCCAGCTTGCTTGGTCAATCTCTTTTGTAGGGCCATCGGTTACAATTACAAAAACATTGTCGCCATCAATTGCATATTTACCAGGGGCAATAGTATCCAGATGAGGATTGCTTAAATAGGTAAACGCTTTATCCCACATTGCTTTATTGGCATGGTATTGTTTAGCAAACTCAACCTTGTTAGAAGATTCATGCAGGTTAGCATTGACTCCGTTACGCCATTCGCCCTTTTTCACCCATTGCTGGGCTAACTTATTGGTCCATTCGGTTGTTGTTTGTGCCACAGCACTGCTGCTTATAAATGCAGTGATGATAATTAAAATAACAAATTTTAAATTTTTCATAGGGATTAAAAGCTATTAACTATACAGGTTATTGTACCGGTATAGCATATAATGTTAATACATCAATAATACAAGTTATAGCTAACATAACTCATTTGTAATTATTAATATTTTGCGAAAACGTTTTAGTTAAATATTTCTTTTTTATAATAAAGCCGGGCTTAACTTTTATTTACTAATTACCATCTACAACGTTTTCGTAGAAATATGTATTGTCGGGTCTGTAATTATATACGATAATTGTAAAATTGTTTCTTGCCCCGTTAATCAAATTATAAAGCAAAACACCTTGAAAATTTTACATAGTGTACATCCCGACGATTTTAAAACTTACCAAACTGACCTGATAAGGGAGCGTTTTCTGTTAAGTGGCTTAGTTAAGCCCGATGAACTTAACTGCGTTTACACCCATTATGATCGTATGATAGTAGGCGCAGTACAGCCGGTAAGCAAAACTATTAACCTTGAGAATTACAGTAACCTGCGTGCCGATTTCTTTTTACAACGGCGTGAAATAGGTATTATTAACGTAGCCGGCGACGGCGAAGTTATTGCCGATGGTAAAACGTATCAGCTTAATAAAATGGATTGCCTGTACCTGGGCAAAGGGGTTGAAAATGTTAGCTTTAGCAGTAAGAATAGCACACAGGCGGCGGTTTTTTACCTGTTATCGTGCCCGGCACATACCCAATACCCAACCCGGTTAATGACTAATAACGAAGCCGTTAAAGTTAAAGCCGGTGATAGTTTAAATGCCAATGAGCGAGTAATAAACAAATATATTCATGCTGATGGGATACAAAGCTGCCAGCTGGTAGTTGGCTTAACTATACTGGCACCTGGTAGCGTATGGAACACCATGCCGTCGCATGTGCATGACAGGCGCATGGAAGCTTATTTTTACTTCGATCTGGAGGCCGGGCAAAAGATATTCCATTACATGGGCGAACCTGATGCCACAAGACATATATTAGTTGATAATTACGAAGCAGTAGTATCACCGCCGTGGAGTATTCACTCGGGGAGCGGAACATCAAATTATAGCTTTATATGGGGCATGGCGGGCGAAAACCTCGACTATTCCGATATGGATGTAGTCGCGATAAAAGATATTAGATAGAAATTAAAATAAAGACATAAAGTGGAAAACCAGTTTTCATTAGCCGGAAAAGTAATTGTAGTTACCGGCGGCACCGGCATTTTAGGTAATTCGTTCATTAATGGCATTGTTGCTGCAGGTGGCGCGGTAGGCATATTAGGCCGTAACCAACAAGTTGCTGAAGAGCGTGCCGATGCCATTAATAAAAACGGTGGTAAAGCTATTGCATTAATAGCTGATGCCATGAACGTGGAACAACTAACCGCGGCTCGCGAAAAGATATTAGCTGCTTTTGGCCGTATTGATGGATTGGTAAATGCGGCAGGCGGTAACGGCCCGCAAGGCGTTTTACAGCCAGATGAAGATGTGTTTAACATGAACCTTGAGGGCATGAAACAGATTATGGACCTAAACACCTGGGGTACATTGATTCCAACGCAGGTATTTGGTGCAGCCATCGCCAAAACAGGCAAGGGCAGCATCGTTAATATATCATCCATGAATTCCAAACGAGCCATTACTAAAGTATTGGGTTACAACATGGGTAAAGCCGCTGTTGATTGTTACAACCAATGGTTTGCGGTTGAAATGGCTAACCGTTATGGCGATGCCATTAGGATGAATGCCCTTGCACCAGGATTTTTCCTTACCGAACAAAACCGCAACCTGCTTACTAAACCCGATGGCGGATACACCCCACGTGGCGAACTGGTTATAAAACAAACCCCGTTTAAACGTTTTGGCAACCCCGATGAACTGATTGGCGCATTGGTATGGCTGTTAAGTGATGCATCCGCATTTGTAACCGGCTCCATGATTTGCGTTGATGGCGGGTTCTCAATTTTTGGCGGAGTATAGTCCCTTACATTACAGTCGCTCGGCTGCAGCCCACGAGCGTTCGGAAGATTAAAAAGAAGCGGCGGGTTGTGCTATTCCACTCTTAAGAGTGGAATAGCACATGAAAAGACAGAGCCAGTAAGGAAGCACCTATGGAGCTAATTTTTTCTGTTTATTTTCTATAGGGTGTCGCGCTGGGACTTTAATGACCAAATGGCTCCGTAGGAGCTACCTGTTTATAGATTTGAGCTAAAGAAAATGCCCAGCTCCGTAGGAGCTTCCTGTTAATGTCTATTCATGGGCTATTACTCTCAAGAGGGGAATTTTGTTATCAATATCAATCTTCCGAACACCTGTAGGCTCCCGCCGAATGATCGTTCTTATGTGGCGTCCCGCTACAGTGTATCATGAAGCGGCCGGAGACCTTGTAATAGCAGTCACTCGGCAGGAGCCTAGCGACAGCACAGTTATCTTTAAACCTTCTCGGCAATACAGCCAAAAATTATGTAATTTTATTCTTTAAAATAGCTGATACAGAATAATTAAAGATAAGTGGGCGTATATGAATTTTAATGCTATTACCATTAGCGACATCGGGAGAGCGTTAAATCTTTCGGCATCAACAGTATCAAAGGCACTTAGCGATAGCTACGAGATAAGCGAGAAGAC
>JAQBNY010000344.1 GCA_028288315.1 Mucilaginibacter sp. | reverse complement strand
CCAATATTGTATTGGTGTTCTTTTAATGCGATATTAGTTTTACATCATCAATCACAAACTAAACACATAAAAAAATGAACACTTACAATCCTTATATGTCATTACCAGGCATTACAACCGAAGAAATGGCATTTTTACATCAGGCTACTAATGATCTTACTGATACACAAAAACAAAGCTTTTTTTTGGCTTACTCTGGTAAAAGGAAGAGCCCACAGGATATTTTAATATTTACGCTGCTTGGCTTTATTGGCATTGCAGGTGTGCAAAGATTTATAACAGGGCAAGTAGTTTTAGGTATCTTTTACTTTTTTACAGCAGGGTTTTGCTTTATAGGTACCATTGTGGATTTGATAAACCATACGTCAATTGCACTGGAATACAACAAAAAGATGGCTTTCGAAAGCTTCCAGATAGCTAAGATGGGCGTGTAATTAATAAATACTTAAATAATTTGATGATGAAAATGCACAAAAAATCAACCACACATAAACTAACATCCGGTTTCGACAAGGAGTTAATAAATATTTTAATGAGCGACCTTAAGGCCGCTAAAGCAAAAACTCATAGCCGGTTAAAGGTATAAGCAACACTTAAAATTATACAAAAGATCAAAATGAGGTAAGAGTTGGAAGATCGGCAAATTCGATCAGCGCCAAAGAAAATATTACCAGTCGTTTTGATCTTTTTGTTTTAAAAATTTGCTGTTGCCTTATTCCCCCTCAGCGTTTCATGGTTCTAACCCGCGCAGCTGGTGTGAATAATTTAAAATTGGCACGTAAATAGCAATGCATAGTGTATAATATTATACCATGATAGTTCCGTTTAAAAAAACACGCACCAGTATAAAAGAATTTACTCAAAAGCTATCGCAGGATGGCTTTAGGCAGATATTTGACCATATAGATCAATTCAAAATCAAAAAAGGAGTTGATACGATGGGGCTTGATAAGTTTATTAACCAGTGCGCCTACCTGGCCGCGGGTTCGGGTGCTATATCAGGCACAGGAGGGGTTATTACAATGGTGGTTGGTATGCCGGTTGACTTTATTAACCTCATTACACAGCAGTTTAGGGTTACTATGGCCATTATGTATTATTATAAGGGCAGCTACAAAATAGGGTTTGATGAATTTATGAGCCTTGTGGCAACATCTTTTAAGGTTGAAGCTGGTGTGGCTATGACCAAAACCATGATGGAGGGCATCGCCGAAAAACTACTGCTTGCCTTTGGCGTACGCACTGCCGAAAGATTGATACCCGTTGTTGGTGCCGTAATTGGCGGAACAGCCAATTATTTATTTGTAAAGCGAATGGCCGAAAAGGTTAAGGAGTTATATGCAGAAGAACAGGTTGTTATTCCAATAAGTTAGTTACCTGTTAGCCGTAATATCATTCGTTAGTTTTACAAAATCAGCTACACTTAGGCGTTCGGCGCGCAGGTCGAGGGTTTTATCGTCGACCATTTTTTCTTTGTTGATAAGTGACGATAGCGCGTTCCGCAATGTTTTGCGGCGCTGGTTAAAGCCAGCCTTTACTACCTGCCAAAATAGTTTTTCGTCACAGCCCAGGTCCTGATTATCGTTACGTGTTAATCTAATCACTGCTGATAGCACTTTGGGAGGCGGATTAAAGACACCAGCCTTCACGGTAAACAAATATTCAACTTTGTAATATGCCTGCAAAAAAACGCTTAATATGCCGTATTCTTTGCTGCCCGGTTTTGATGCACAACGTTCGGCTACTTCTTTCTGAAACATCCCAACCACCTCGGGCACAAGGTGGCGGTTATCAAGAATCTTAAAAAGTATTTGAGATGATATATTGTAAGGAAAGTTACCTATTACCGCCAGACTATCATTAAATGTGGCGTTAAAATCCAGCTCTAAAAAATCGGCATTAAGCAAGCGGGAGCCTAAATTGGGATATTTCTTTTTTAGGTAATTGTATGATTCGGTATCTATATCAATCAAAAAGGTTTCGTAATCAGCCTTTTGCAAAAGAAAGTCGGACAGGATGCCCATTCCGGGGCCAACTTCAAGCACCTGTTTATATTTGCCGGCAGGGCGCAGGCTGTCAACAATTTTTGTGGCTATGTTTTTATCAGTAAGAAAATGTTGACCTAAATGCTTTTTTGCTCTTACTAATGTCATTATCAGTTTTTATTTAAGCAAATTAAGGCATATTTGTGCTTTAATCAGGATTATAAACTGAAAATCTTTTAATTTGCGCTAATAAGCTTTGCCAGGCTAAAGCTAAAAGCCTAAAGCACAAAGCAAAATAGACAACCGGCTACATTATTTCACCGACCGTGAAGGTCGGCGGAATTAATAACAAACTGGTGAAACAACATATAAAATGAGCGATAAACCTAAAATAGGAATAAGTATAGGCGATGTTAATGGTATTGGATTAGAGATAATTATTAAAACCCTTGCCGACGCTAAAATATACGATTATTGTACCCCCATTGTATACGGGCATACAAAAGTGGCATCATTTCACCGCCGCTCAACAGAAGTAAGCGAACTTAATTTTAACGTTATCAGCCATCCATCGCAAGTGGTGGTAAAGCGTGCCAACATAATCAATTGCTGGGAAGAGGATGTACGCATTGAGCCCGGCCAGGTAACTGCCGAGGGAGGTAAATATGCCTATATATCGCTACAGCGTGCCACTGACGACCTGTTGAATGGGGACATTGACGGATTGGTAACCGCGCCTATAAATAAAGATAATATCCAGAACGACGAGTTCAATTTTCCGGGCCATACAGAATATTTACAGCATAGGGACAGCAAGCAGGAATCATTAATGTTTTTGGTAAGCGACACCCTCCGCGTAGGTGTGGTAACCGGGCATATCCCAATTTCAAAAGTATCTGAAAGCATTACAATCGAAAAGATTGTTGAAAAACTTAAGCTGATGAATACCAGCTTGCATGACGATTTCTGGATTCGTAAACCTAAAATTGCGGTACTAGGATTAAATCCGCATGCAAGTGATAACGGACTTATCGGTAACGAAGAAAAAGATACTATTATCCCTGCAATTGAAGAAGCAAGAAATAATGATGTACTGGCATTTGGCCCGTACCCGGCCGATGGGTTTTTTGCTAACGGAACTTACCTGCAATTTGATGCTGTACTGGCCATGTACCACGACCAGGGGCTGATACCTTTTAAGCAAATAGCGTTTGAATCGGGAGTAAACTATACCGCCGGATTAAGTTTTGTACGCACCTCGCCAGATCATGGTACAGCGTATGATATAGCCGGTAAAAATCTGGCATCAGAAGTGTCTTTCAGGGAGGCTTTATTTACAGCATTGCACATTATCAGGCATAGGAAAGAAACTGCCGAACTGAACGAAAACCCGTTAGTCTTCACAAAATTGAGCCGGGATCGGGACTAAACGTACCATTTGAGATACGGTTTTAAAAAAACTATCGTTTATTTAAAACATTTATCTTTAAAATAGATTTCCCTGTTTAATGAGTAATTTAATTAACCGCATTAGGTCAATTGATGCGTTTCGTGCGGTTACCATGTTCCTGATGATATTCGTGAACGATTTGGATGGTGTGCCTGATACTCCTCAATGGCTTAAACATGCGCCTATAACTGCCGATGCCTTAGGATTGGCCGATACAATATTTCCTGCATTTTTATTTATTGTGGGCCTATCTATACCCTATGCATTTGAACATCGCCTTAAAAAAGAAGATGCAAAAATTCCCATGCGTATTATCACCAGATCATTCGCGCTGGTATTTATTGGGTTTTTTCATGCCAATATGGAAACGTATGATGATGCGCATACCCTTTTACCAAAACCGGTATGGGATAGCCTGGCCACCTTTAGTTTCTTTTTTATTTTTTTAGATTACAGCAAATGGACCTCGCTTATTGGCCGATACCTGTTACAGGGCTTTGGGGTTGTTTTGTTGATAGCTATGTGCGTGCTGTACAAAAGTTCAGACCCCGGCCATCCGTGGCTGCATTTAACATGGTGGGGCATATTGGGGCTCATTGGCTGGGCCTACCTGCTTTGTGCTTTCATATATTATTATTCAAACGGAACATTATGGGTGCAAGCTGCCGCATGGCTATTCTTCATGTTCTTTAATATCGACTTCCATTTTGGGATGCTGAATTTTTTAAGCGGCGTGCAAAGATATGTGTGGATTGCCGGCAACGGGGCTATGCAGGCCTTTACCATGGCGGGAGTGTTTGTATCGGTGCTGTACATAAGGCTTAGACAAAATAACGAGCTTAAAATGCTTTGGGTAGCTATGATATTAATGGCCATAATATTATTTAACCTCGGGTTTATTGTCCGTTACTTTAGCGGCGGCATATCAAAAGCAAGAGACACCCCTTCATGGGTTTTAATATGTACCGGCATAAGCTTGGTTATATATGCGGCGTTTGTTTTTCTGGTAGATATTAAACACAAGTACAGCTGGTTTAAAATAATAGAACCGGCAGGTACAGGTACCTTTATGTGCTACCTGATTCCTTTTTTAGTTTACCCGTTATACCAAATGACAAACTTTGCCTATCCTGCTTATCTTGAACAGGGAACCGGCGGCCTTATCAGGTGCTTTTTATTTTCGTTTGTAATTGTATGGCTAACCGGTTTGCTACAGAAAATTAATATAAGGCTAAAAATATAATTTTACTAAAATCAAGAAGTAAGAGTTGGAATTAAGATGCTCTTGTGTGTGTTATAAGCAGTTTGATGCTTTTATAAGTATCATAAAGCACAACACCGCTTGTATCTTTTCTCTTGATTTTACCTCTTATATTCATAATGTTTATAACCCGTTTTCTATTTAAAAAAAACACTTTCCAGTTTTAGTTAATTTACCTACATTTGCGGGCTAATTGTTGCTCATTGAAATCGCTAAGGACATATTCAATCCCATTTACCGGCCTAAAGCTGGGTAAGCAT
>JAQBNY010000335.1 GCA_028288315.1 Mucilaginibacter sp. | reverse complement strand
TTTATTTAACAGATCAAGTGCATAATGCTGGATAATTACTAAAGGCAAAACAATTTTCTCGCGTATGGCAATTGAACGGCTCTCCACAGGGAATTCTTCCATTAAAACCTTAGTGTCGGTTAATTCCAGTAACAGGCTTTTGGTTAATTCAAATTCGTCTCTCAGCCCTTTCCAAAATTTGCCAAATGTGGTATCCTTTTCTAAATATGCCGTAACTCTGAAATCTGATTTTGACATCGACATCATACAGTTATCTAACATGGTTTTGAAAAATCCGGAAGAGCGGTAAAGGTCTTTAACCTCTTTCCAGTTCCCGCTATCTTTCATTTTCTTTAATGCTGTACCTACTCCGTAAAACCCAGGGATACTTTGTTTTAGTTGGCTCCATGAGGTTACAAAGCTAATTGCACGCAAATCTTCAAGCTTCATCTTAGCACCTGCATTACGTTTGGTTGGCCTGCTGCTGATGTTGATTTGCGACAATAATTTAAGCGGACTGAATTTTTCCAGATACTCTACAAACAAAGGATCTTCGCGCAGGCTTAAGAATAGCTTATGGCTTTCATCAGCCATCTCAGATATAAGGGCTTTATGCTTATCATCCAGCAAATCCTGATGGTTAGGATGCAATGCCGAAGTTATACCCGCATTTATTAATTGCTCGGTATTAAACCTTGCCGTTTCTACAGACCCATATTGTGAGCTAACCGTTTGCCCCTGTATGGTCAATTGAATACTTTCATTAGCTATTTCTTTACCCATTGATGCATAAAAGCGGTGCGTTTTACCACCCCCACGTGCAGGTGGGCCACCCCTACCATCAAAAAAGGCAAGTGCAATACCGTATTTGCGTGCCATAGTGGTAAGCTCAACCTTAGCCTGATATATAGACCAATTAGCCATCAGATAACCGCCATCCTTAGTGCTATCGCTAAAGCCCAGCATTATGGTTTGCTTATTTCCACGCCTCTTTAAATGTGTTTTATAAAATGGATGCGTGTATAGTTTCTCCATTACATCACCTGCATGCTTTAAGTCGTTTACTGTTTCAAACAGCGGCATAAAGTCAACACTTAATTTATCCTTTTCCCATCCGCTCCATAAAAACAGGTCAATAAGCTGCAATATGTCAGTTGCCTGCTGGCAATTACTAATAATAAATCGCTGGCAACCCTTTTCGCCATTACTTTGCTGAATTTGTTTCATCAGCCTGATGGTATCAAGCGTGTCGCGGGTCATGTCGTCTTCAGTTTCCGGGCATTTAAAATCAGCCTGGTTAAACGGAAGGCTTTTTATTTTAGCTTCTTCGCTTTGGTCATGGTAATCTTTTGGTACGCCTGTATATATTTTTTTAGTACAGTACTTAAACACATCGCGTAAAACCCGGCTATCCTGCCTTATATCCAGGGTGGCAAAGTACGATCCAAATAGCTGTACCTTTTGTATCATGTTATCTACAATATTTACAAACAGACCATCATGATTGGTCACAAGCGTCTCCCTCATTGATTTTAGCAGACCAAGCATCTCTGGCTGCAAGTCAACCGGCTTCTTCTGTACAGTAAAGGCGTTTTCGTAAAGCAGCTTTTCAAGTTTGGCAATGTTATCAGCAAATCCTCTGAAAGTAATACGGCGTTTTAATACCCTAAAATCACGATAGTAGCAACGGAAAATTATCTGCCTTAATATGGATGCAACCTCGCGTGTGGTTTCGGTGGTCACATTGGGGTTACCATCCCTGTCGCCACCCGGCCAAAAACCTAATTCCAAAACCTGATGACTGCCATCTAATTCAAACTCTTCTTCTAATTTTGATTGTATGCCAGATAATGCATGGTAAAATATGTTCTCTAAAAACCAAACCAAACTAACAGCCTCATCTACAGGAGTTGGCGATGTTTTATTAAAGAAAGGTGTTTTACCCAACTGCTGTAACAAAACATCAATGGTGGTAATATCATTGGTCTTAAGGGCCTCTATCAAATCAGTCATGATACCCAAAACCGTACCCGGATAAAACTGGGTTGGGTGTGCAGTCAATACCAGCCGCAGCGAAAAATCCTTTAATTGTTCACTAATTTTTTTGCGGGCTTGCTCACTTACCGATGCCTGCTGAATTAAGCTTTGCAGTGTACCTGAATCATCAGAACGGCCCACTTTACTAAAAGATGAATCTTCAATAGCATCAAACAAAACAACCTGTCTTTCAATGTATTGAATAAACCTGAATAAACGGTTTACTTGTTCCCTATGGTCAATATCTGGCACATACTTTTTAAAGAAAGATTCAATTATGGTTGCCGGTGATGAGTTTTTTGCCGCCCCTTTATCGCAATGCGAACTAAAAAAAGGCAGTAATATCCCTGTATCCTTAACCTGGTAAAAAGGAAGCGTTTGAAACAAACTATTGTATAATTCAAAACGTTTTACAACTTCGTAATTAAATGTTGTTTCTCTTTGAGTGAGCCTTTGAGTTGATGGCATAACAGTACAGGTTAGCAAATTTTTAAATATCCCGGTTGCCGGGTTTACGGCGTGAATTTAGTTATCTAAAATCTATTTAAGAGCAATAACTGAAAAATTAATAACATTTAAACCACTTTAATGCAATATTGGTTATTACAATCTTACAAACTTTATTTGTTTATTTTTGCTCAATAATAATACCTGGGGAATACCTTATACATGAACAATCATAAAAGAGAAATAAAAAGCTTTTTTTACAGCCAGTATTTTTCTGACGGTTTGCGCATATCTGCCGGTATTTTGCTGCCATCATTAGTGATGATGCAGCTGGGCAATTTTAACCTGGGTCTCACCCTCTCTCTGGGCGCACTATGTATATGTACTATTGATAGCCCTGGCCCTGTATCACAAAAGCGTAATGCAATGGCTATTGGTAATTTAAGCCTTTTTGCTGTAGCTATGATAACCGGCTTTGCCCGGCTTAACGTTTACGCGCTTGGCATAGAGATTACGCTGTTCTCTTTCATATTTTCCATGTTTAATGTGTACGGTAACCGGGCTGCATCTGTAGGTACAAGTTCCCTCCTGATAATGATATTCATGATGGATAAAGACATACCTCCACCAGAACTGCCCCTGTTTTGCGCTACCATTTTAGCAGGCGGCTTGTGGTATATGGTTTTCAGCATGATATTTTTTGGCATACGGCCCTATCGTGCGGCACAGCAAACACTGGGCGAGAACGTTGCCGACATTGCCAGATTTTTGCGAATTAAGGCGGACTTTTACAGACCAGAAGTAGATATTGATGAGAATTACCGCAAGCTGGTGTTGCAACAAATAAAGGTAAGCAATCATCAGGATGCTGTTCGCGAACTTCTTTTTAAAAGCCGGCTCATGGTAAAGGAATCAACTGCTGCAAGCCGGATACTGGTGCTTACATTTAATGACCTGGTTGATATGTTTGAGCAAATAATGGCCACCCACTATGATTATGCTTATATCCGCGAAAAGTTTAAAGATACGGGCGTATTACATGAAATAGCAGTTTTTTTGAATCATGTGGCCGATGAGCTTGATAATGTTGGCTATTCCATTCTTGCCAATTCAAGGCCCGAAAAAACAAGTAATCTGGAGTTTAGACTGGATCAATTAAAGCTAAAAATTGACGAAGTTGGTGCGGATGATAAGGAAACAAGTAACCTGGTATTAAAAAAGATTTTGATAAACCTGCGCGACTTAACAAAGAGCATATCAAATATTTATAAATACTATCACTCCAAGGCTTCTGAAAGTTTAATTGGCACTCCAGACAATGATGTTGAATATTCTAAATTCGTTACTCATCAGGATTATGCACCCCACATACTTTTTGATAACCTGTCACTAAAATCAGCTACTTTTAAACATGCTTTAAGGGTATCATTGGTTTGTTTAATAGGTTATATCACCTCTAAATATATTTCATTAGGCGGCCATAGCTACTGGGTGCTGCTTACCATTATAGTGATATTAAAACCAGGTTTTAGTCTTTCAAAACAGCGTAATTATCAAAGACTGATAGGAACTATTGGCGGCGGTATAATTGGTATATTGATACTAACCTTTATACCTGATAAAACAGTACAATTTATATTACTGGTTGTATTAATGGTAGGTGCCTATAGCTTTTTAAGATTAAACTATGTAGTAAGCGTTATTTTTATGACACCTTATGTACTTATACTGTTTAAATTTTTAGGACTTGGGCAGATAAACATTTTCCAGGAGCGTATTATTGATACGCTCATAGGCTCAAGCATAGCATTAATTGCCAGCTATATTATATTTCCTACATGGGAATTTGAGCAGATAAAGGAAACGTTAGAGTCGGTTATTACAGCTAACATCAACTATCTTAAAAAAATATCAGAAAGTATTGCTGGTAAGGAAGTAAGCATTACCGAGTATAAGCTTGCCCGTAAAGATGTTTATGTAAACTCGGCTAACTTATCTGCCACCTTTGAGCGCATGACATCTGAGCCTAAAAGCAAGCAGCGCAACATTAAAGATATTCACAAGTTTGTGGTGCTAAATCATATCCTGTCATCATATACAGCAAACATAGCCTCGGCGCTGATAAGAACAGGCCCGCAAAAACCACATGCTGATACATTAAAGCTGGTTAAACGTAGCATTGCTGTATTGAAAGAGACCGTTAAAAAACTTAAGGGCGAAACTGCTACCCCAGCTGCCCCCAAGTTAGAAACGGGTAAAGCTGAAGCTACAAAGCCAGAAGCTGACAAGGCACCACTTACTGCAGATGATATACTGATGAAGGAGCAACTGGGCTTTATCAATAAGATCAGTGTAGATATAGCCAAGGTAACAGAGAATATCTTACGGTAAGTAATGCTTATACTGTTAGTTCTGTAATGTGCTGCGTTGGTTATGTCCCTTTATAAAAGATCATTCGCCAAATTCGCCAACTCGCTTCTCTCCCCTTTTTGCAAGGTAATGTGAGCATATAACGGATGTCCTTTAGCTTTATCTATCAGGTAAGACAGGCCATTACTTTCTGCATCCAAATACGGGGTATCTATCTGGTAAATATCGCCTGTAAATATAAATTTACTGTTTTCGCCCGCGCGTGATATGATTGTTTTTACCTCGTGGGGTGTAAGGTTCTGTGCTTCATCAACAATAAAAAAAATCTTGCTTAGTGTACGCCCACGAATAAAGGCCAGTGGAGTAATGGATATTTTCTCATTGGCAACCAATTCATCTATTTTAGCCTGCATCTTTTCATCTTCAGCAAACTGGTCTTTAATGAATTTAAGGTTATCCCAAATAGGCGCCATGTAAGGGTCTATCTTTGATTTAATATCACCCGGCAAAAAGCCTATATCCTTATTACTTAAAGGTACAATTGGGCGGGTAACAAATATTTGGCGGTAATACTTACGCTGCTCCAGTGCACTTGCAAGGGCCAATAATGTTTTGCCGGTACCGGCATTCCCCTGTATAGTTACCAGTTTAATACCAGGGTGCAGCAGGGCATGTATGGCAAAGGCCTGTTCTAAATTGCGGGGATAAATGTTAAGGGCAGGCTGCTCGGTCACTTTCTCTACCTGCCCGTTTTGGGAATTGTAAAAGGCGGATGCTGTACCATTTTTACTATTTAATACATAAAACTGATTACCGGCATTAGGCTCTATTTCCAGTTCTCCTCCGGTAAGGATATCATTTTTATTTAATTTGCCCAGCAGCTTTTCACTTACTCTATTTAATACAGTTTTGCCGCTGTATAGTTCATCAAGGTTTTTAACCTTGCCTGTTTCATAATCCTCAGCATTAAGGTTAAGTGATTTTGCCTTTAACCGCAGGCATATATCTTTTGAAACAAGTATTACTTTTCTGTCGGGGTGCTCAAACTGCACACCCAAGGCGGCGTTTAATATGCGGTGATCTATTTTTTCTGAACCAAAAACAACTTCGGCATCGGCGCTGCTGTTCTTTACATCCATTATTACTTTAAAGCAGCCCTTGCTTTTGCCATTAAGCGGAAGCCACTGATTAATAAGGCGATTATGCGACATATCATCCATCAGCCTGATAAAGCTGCGGGCTTCAAAGTTGCGGGTATCATTACCGCTCTTCATATTGTCCAGCTCTTCCAGTACTTGTATAGGGATAGCTACATCATGCTCCTGAAAATTCTCAAAAGCATTATGATCGTATAGGATAACCGAGGTATCCAGCACAAATATTTTTTTCTTTCTGTCCAATTTATCTGTAGTATCCTTTATCATAGAACACTAAAGTAGGGTTTTTGGTTGGGAGTAATTGAAAATGTTGGAAAGTTATAAGTATTAGAAAAAGTTGATTATGCAGGCCGTAGGCCTTGCAATAATAGTCATCTGACTAGAGCCGAGACGGCGGTATTTAACTATGATGGTTGGCACGTATTGACAATCTCTTATGCACGAAAACCTCATAAAAATCGAAAACGGAAGCTTCCTCTTTCGATTCTTCTTCCGTTTCCTGACTTCATGAATGACCATAGTCACTCAGAAGCTAACAAGTTTTGTGTAAATTAACCGACCTGATCTCCTCTTTGTTATTGCTAACGCTGATTCATCTTTATTACTTTGAATGCTGATATAATCAATTGTTGACATAATGCGGACTTTGCCTGTCTCCTTGCGGAGGTAATTCCATCAATATCGTTCAACTTTGAACACTATCCTTCTTCCTTTCGGTTTTCCGGTTAGGTCATTGTTTCTTCGATTATTGATTTCGTCAATCTCCCTTGGGGAAGTCGACTCTGTCGTTATCTGTGCAACGCTGATTAATCATATTCAAGTGAATGCTGATTGCTCATTGTTTGCTAACGCCGATTGCTTCAAGATCATTATTTCTTCTGCTTTTCTCCGTAAAGTATTGCAGTGTTAATAATACCTTTTTAATTAATTCCGAAATAAACTACTTTCGTCTTTTACTTTCTTTATTAATTCAGGTACTTCCCTGATCTTTAGTTCCCCCGAAGGTTCACCCGACTTCAGTTTCTGTATCCTGTAAGGCTGTCAAAGTACGTCGTTCTTGTTAATTACAATATAGCAACTTAATTACATATATGTCAAGTACTTTTTTATTTTTCTTTTTAACACGTTATTCACATAAATAAACAGTTATTAACATGCCCTAAACGCTGATTTTAAGCTAATTCATTTTAAAATTCGGAGCTTATAAACAAGTGTATTATTAACAATAAGGGCTTCCAATCTTATATTAATTCAATTAAAAAAAGCGTAAAATTTAAAAAATTAAATTTTCTCTGTTAAATGCTTCCAATACCTTTTAGGGATATGGCGTACATGTAGCTTAGTATTTTTCCTTGATGGGATGTTTACACTATGAAAGTAGTTCTTCCACAAGTGCTGATAAGTGCCCTCTTCTTCGCAGAAGGCTGCCATTACTTCGCTGGGGTTGCTGTTTGTAGCAAAATCAAGGGTTATATACTGGGTGTCGTGCAGGTCATAATAAATGCCGTAAAGCCGTTTCATATCATAAATTATCCAGCGCTGATCAGCATAACGGCTTTTAAAATGACGAATGAGTAGTGGCAGTACGTTAAAGTCGGGCTCAACAGTGGCATAAAATATTTCGTCCTTTAATTTCTGAAATCGCACAAAGGCCTCCATCCTATGCTTTTCGCGCCGAACCATGCGCACCATTTCAGATACACGCATTACAAATTTGTTTCCGTAATCATCTTCAATGTTTTGCCCGGCATCAAACGCATACCTAATATAACCTAACAATATATTCTCTTCGCCATCCATTTCGGCTAAGTGGGCGGCATACAGGCGCTGCACACCCATTGGAGATAATTTCAACTTCAATCCTTTTAGCACACGGGTAGCCCGTGCCTCATCAGTAACCACATTCATTACCTGCTCAAACATGGTTTTGGTATGCTTATCTGCCCTCAACAGTTTTACATATCCCAGCTTATGCTCATATACTTCAAACACGGCGGTGAGCAGGCCCTCAAATGTGCCATCATATAATAAGGTGATCATATTAAAAAAGGCTTAGCTGGGTTTGTGTGTTTTTTAGGTATTTGCTTTGCGATGCAGCCAGTATAAACTGTTTAATGTTGTTACCGGTAAGGTCACGTCGTTCAAACTCGTTGCTTTTACAGGTAATGAAATACTTAGCACGGTTAATGCTCACCCCCATTTTTTTGAGCTGATCCCAGTTAAGTTTACCAAATATACGCGCGCTTACAATTTTTTGTGCCGATATCAGCCCGATGCCCGGCACGCGCAATATCATTTGCAGATCGGCCTTGTTTACATCTATCGGGAAAGCCTGCATATTGCGGATGGCCCAGCCCAGTTTAGGATCAATATCCAAATCAAGGTGTGGTTGCTGGGTATTCACTATTTCGTTAACATGAAAGCCATAAAAACGCATCAACCAATCGGCCTGGTAAAGCCGGTTCTCGCGCACCATAGGTACAGATGTATTTAAGGCAGGCAACCGTGTATCTGCCAGTACCGGTACATAACCCGAGTAATAAACTCGCTTTAAATTAAAGTTCTTATAAAAGTAATTGGCAGATTGCAACACCTGACTGTCATTCTCGGGCGTAGCACCTATAATTAGCTGTGTGCTTTGCCCGGCGGGCGCAAATATCGGGGCTTTTTTAAAAAGCTTTTTTTCTTCGGTATGTTGAATAATAGCGTTTTTTAAATACCCCATTGGTTTAATCATATCTGCCTGATTCTTATCAGGCGCCAATAGTTTAAGTCCTGCTTCGGTTGGCATTTCCAGATTTACGCTCAGGCGATCGGCATACAGGCCGGCCTCGTTCATTAATTCATCACTGGCGCCGGGGATAGATTTGAGATGAATGTAACCGTTAAAATTATGCTCGGTACGCAGCTTTTTGGCAATACGTACTAAGCGCTCCATAGTATAATCGGCATCCTTAAAAATACCCGAGCTTAAGAAAAGGCCCTCTATATAATTGCGACGGTAAAAGTTAATGGTTAAGTCAACCACCTCCTGCACCGTAAATGCGGCGCGTTTAATATCATTGCTTTTGCGCGATACACAATAGGCACAATCAAAAATACAATGGTTGGTCAATAATATTTTAAGCAGAGATACGCAACGGCCATCCTCTGTATAAGAATGGCATATACCATTACTTGCATTACCCAATCCTTTACTTTCGTTTTTACGCTTACTGCCGCTTGATGCACATGACACATCATACTTGGCGGCATCTGCCAAAATATTCAATTTCTCTGTTATCCTATCCGCATTCATATCAATTCAAAAATACTAATATTTTTAGCAATTATACATCAAGGTGAAATATATTTTAGATGTTTGAGGAATAATACCGAGGTGGGAAATTAACCACAAAGAACACGATGAGAAAACCACAAAGAGCACAAAGATTAATAGATGAGATATAATTATTAAGATAAGTCTCTGTATACTTTGTGTCGTCTTACTTAATGTCCTTTGTGGTTAAAAATTAATGTAAATACAAAACTCACTCCATGAAACTATGACTATGCTCTTCAGTTTCTGGCTGTATAATTACAAAGCGCACTAATTGCCACTCCTCTTTTACAGTTGCCCGTATACGATCAATGGCTATGTTCAAATCCTGGGTATCAATATCATCCTTAAAGTTTATAATCAGCATCAGCAATATCTCCTCTGGCGATTGATAGGTTGACAAAATGTGCATCACTTTTGATACTGAAGGATCGCGCTCAACCAGCTGGCAAATTTTAGTTTTTGTTTCAG
>JAQBNY010000259.1 GCA_028288315.1 Mucilaginibacter sp. | reverse complement strand
AAGAGTTATTAATGCTGTATTTAAATTAATATGGCTTACCCCAGCTGCCACACCAACTGCCAGGTGTAATTTGCTTGTAATACATAAATGGTAGGCATAGGTTGCGTTAATATTTGTTTGTGTAATTGGGCCTGCTTTATCAGAAACTAACGTAAAGCCAATGCCATGATGCGGTTCAGACGCGCGATAATCCTGCGTATATAGCCTGCTTTGCGGATACTCCCCGCCTGATGAAGGAAAAGCCGAAGCATCGCCCTGTACAAAATCTGTACCTATTGGTGCGTTTATACTAAAGTAACTGGTTACAGGTGCACCTTCAAGGCCCGTCCACTGGTTACGGTAACCCAACTTAACATCGGTATAATTTTCAATACCGGTAACGGCCGGGTTTAACAGGTAATTATTAAAAACGGATTGTGTGTATTGTGGACGCTGTTGCGCCTTTACAGGCAATACTAATGCATGTAGTACTATTATTAATAGTAATAACTTTATATAAAACATTATCTAATTGCCAGAAATAACCTTAGGCCATTCTTTGGTTTATAATATATAGTAATTTGTATTTACCGACCCCAAGTAAGCAGATGTATGATAAAAATACATATTACTTTTTTAAATAAACGCCATTCCCACTAACGAGTGAAATATGTGCAGATCAGTGGCTTATGATTCAATAAATTATACAGTTGTATTTAAAAAAACTTATCGGGGTTGGGAACAAGGTTTAGGAAGGATCCAAATTTCTGCTCATAGTTCGACTGGTCCAATTGATAATAGAACGCCCCTTTTTTAGATGATAATTTATCCTTTTCGGCAAGTTTTACCAATAAACCGGTTGAAAGCAGTTTACGGCTAAAATTACGATCATCAAATTTGGTTTGATAAACACCTTCATATAAGGCTTGTAGCTGTGGTATGGTAAACCTATCTGGCAGTAATTGAAATAGTATGGGATGCAGTGCTGCTTTATAACGTAATTGCCGTAAAGCCATTCTAACCATTTCGGCATGATCAAAAACCATCTCGGGCATTTCATTTAACAAAAACCATTCGGGATTATACTCGTCACTTAACTGTTGTTCATATTGCTGAATATCTATCAATGCAAAATATGCTATTGATATGGTACGTTCAACAGGGTCGCGGTCTGGCTTACCAAACACCCTAAACTGCTCTATATAAATATTTTTAAGGCCTGTACGTTCTTCTAAAACCCTTACTGCTGCATCCTCCGGGGCTTCAGAGGGTTCAACAAAACCACCCATTAAGCTCCATTTACCACTTTCGGGCTTTAAACTACGTTCTACCAGTAACAATTTGATGTTAGAGCCATCAAATCCAAATATGATACTATCTACTGCTACTAAAATTCTTTTTTGCCCGGGGTATTCGTGCTGCATATGATATTAGGTTTATTTACAAGTGTAAAAAATATCTGGCATTTTACTATTACGGAATGTAATGCTTTTGTAACGAAACATTTTATACTCTGACTTTATTAATAATACTTTGATATTTACTTAATTAACAACATACTTAAACACAACAATTAATTGGAAACCATTTTAAATATACAAAACCTTAACAAAACGTATAAAAGCGCCGGCCATACTTTAACCGTTTTGGATGATATAAATTTCAGCATAAGCACCGGTTCAACAAACGCTATTGTTGGCCCATCAGGCAGTGGTAAAACAACACTATTGGGATTATGCGCAGGGTTGGATAGCGCAAGCTCGGGCATAGTGGAACTTTACGGTATTGGCCTGGGTAATTTAGGCGAAGACAAACGTGCGCAGGTACGCAACCAATATGTTGGCTTTATATTTCAGAACTTTCAGTTGTTACCCACTTTAACCGCTTTAGAAAACGTGATGGTACCATTAGAGCTTCGCGGAGAGAAGAATATCAAGGCACGTTCGCAAGATCTGTTAGATAAAGTAGGCCTGGCTGATCGTGGCCACCACTACCCTGCTCAATTATCAGGCGGCGAGCAGCAGAGAGTATCATTAGCAAGGGCTTTTTCCAACTCGCCAAAAATATTATTTGCTGATGAGCCTACCGGCAACCTGGATGCTGAAACCAGCGAAAAGGTGGTAAAACTAATATTTGACCTAAACCGTGAGGCAGGAACTACATTGGTTTTGGTAACGCATGATTTGGAACTGGCTGCCAAAACACATCGCATAATAAAAATAAAAGGCGGCAAACTGGTTGCTGATGATAAAACCGGTAATGAATAATCAGCACATGGATACCATAAATTCTAACAGGAAGATAAACTTTGGCTGGTTGTTTAAGATGGCCCTGCGCGATAGTCGCCGTAACCGCAGCAGGTTGTTGCTGTTTATCTCATCTATTGTATTTGGTATTGGGGCGCTGGTAGCTATCTATTCATTCAGATACAATATCCAGAATGATATAAACGACCAGGCAGCCACGTTAATTGGTGCCGACCTTAGCATTACCGGTAATAAAGCACCCGATGCCAAGCTAAAAGCGCTTATTGATCCATTGGGCAATGATCGTTCGCAGGAACGCAGTTTTGCCTCCATGATCTTCTTTCCCAAAAGCAAGGGGACAAGACTGGTACAAGTGAGAGCTTTAGAAGGTAATTTCCCTTATTACGGCACATTAGAGACCATTCCTTTACAAGCAGGCACTAATTTCAAAAAAGGTAAATATGCTCTGGTTGATAGAACACTGATGCTACAGTTTAACGCTAAAGTGAACGATTCTATAAAAGTTGGTAATGTTACTTTTGTAATAGCCGGATTGCTGAATAAAGCGCCGGGGCAAACGGGTATCTCATCGGGTATTGCGCCGGTAGTTTATATTCCTTTAAGATACTTGGAGCAAACCGGGCTGGCAAAAATGGGCAGCCGTATCACTTATAGCTATTTTTATAAGCTTAAGCGTAACCAAAACGTAACTAAGCTTGTAAAGAAGCTTGAGCCTAAACTTGATAAGGCTGGCTTTAATTATGATACCATTGAAACCCGCAAGGAAAACACAGGCCGCTCCTTTGCCGATCTGTCGAGGTTCCTTTCCTTAGTTGGTTTTATTGCATTGCTGCTGGGCTGTGTGGGTGTTGCAAGCGCCATCAACATTTATATCCGAGAGAAGATACAGTCTATAGCTATTATGCGCTGTATGGGAGTTAAAGCATCAGAAGCGTTTTTAATTTACCTGATACAGATTACCGGCATTGGCCTTATAGGCTCGTTTGCAGGGGCGCTACTGGGTACTGGCATCCAACATCTGCTGCCATTAGTATTAAAAGATTTTTTACCTATAACCATTTCTGTAGGCATTTCATGGATGGCTGTTTGGCAAGGCATACTTTTAGGGATAATTATATCTGTATTGTTCGCGTTGTTGCCGTTAGTCTCTATTCGCAATATATCACCGCTGAATACGCTGAGGCTTTCTGTTGATGATATTACAACTATTAAAGACCCATTAAGATGGATGGTTTATTTACTGGTGCTGTTGTTTATTACATCATTCAGTTACCTGCAACTGGAGAGTTGGATGGGCGCTGCAATATTCACCATAGGCATTGCTATAGCATTTTTAATACTTACTGCTACTGCGTGGCTGCTTATCAAATTCACCAGGTTACTCATCATGAGTTCATGGAGTTACATTTGGCGACAAGGGTTTGCAAACTTATACAGACCAAATAATCAAACTATTATCCTTACAGTTTCCATAGGTTTAAGCACCGCCTTTATTTGCACATTATTTTTAATACAGCAGTTGCTTATAAGTCAGGTAACCTTATCAACAGGCGCTAATCAATCAAATATGATATTGTTTGATATACAAAGCAGTCAGGAAAAAGCCGTTGCCAACCTCACGCGTAAACAAGGCCTGCCTGTACTTTCGCAAGTGCCCATCATTACCATGCGGATAGATAAAGTGAACGGCAAAACTGCCGCTGATGTTAAAAAAGACACCACACTGCGCATATCTCCCCGTGTATTTACTTACGAGTACCGGATTACTTATCGCGATTCGCTTACTTCGTCAGAAAAAATAACCAGCGGCTCCTGGATAGGTAAGGCCCAACAAGGCAAAGAGATACCGGTTTCGGCAGAGGAACGCTTTGCACAACGGGCAAACGTAAAAGTTGGTGATAAATTATTATTTAACGTGCAAGGCATAATGATGCCTGGTTATGTGAGCAGTATACGAAAAGTGAATTGGAATAAGATTTCTACCAACTTCCAGATAGTATTTCCTACAGGGGTTTTAGAAGATGCACCACAGTTTCATGTTTTGTTAACACACGTGCCTTCAAATGCAGTTTCGGCTAACTTTCAGCGGGTTGTTGTACAACAGTTCCCTAATGTGTCTATTATTGATCTGGGGCTTGTACTAAACGTATTGGATGAACTGCTAAATAAGATTGGTTATGTTATTAAGTTTATGACTGGGTTTAGTATTATAACGGGTATAATTGTACTGATCTCATCTGTACGTATAAGCAAATACCAACGCATACAAGAAAGCGTTTTATTACGTACCCTGGGTGCCAGCCGTAAACAGATTTTTGCTATCACATCCCTGGAATATTTGTTTTTAGGAGCATTATCTGCGTTAACAGGCATTGTAATCGCCATTGGCTCTAGCTGGTTACTGGCTAAATACAATTTTGATATGCCTTATAATGTTAATTTATTACCAGTTGGCATAATCTTTATTGTTATAACGTTATTAACGGTTATAATAGGCTTGCTAAATAGTCGTGGTATTTTAAACAAACCACCACTTGAAATTTTGCGGTCAAACACATAATATTATTATGCTACTTAAATTAAAATCTCTGTTACTGATACCTGTTATTGTTATTGCAAGTTGTGGTAGTGGCAGTAAACCATCACAAAGCAGTACTCTAAAACCCGAAACGGCAGTTGCTTCATCATCCACAAAAACTATTCTGTTTTTTGGTGATAGCTTAACCGCCGGCTACGGGCTTGATGACACTGCCGATGCATTCCCTAATCAGGTTCAGCATAAAATAGATTCGGCTAAGCTGCCTTACACCGTTATTAATGGCGGTTTAAGTGGGGAAACTTCTGCCGGGGGTAAAGGACGTATCGATTGGCTTTTAAAGCAACACATTGATGTTTTTGTATTGGAACTGGGTGGTAATGACGGCCTGCGTGGTATTCCCATTAAAGAAACCACCCAAAACCTGCAAGCTATTATTGACAGGGTAAAAGCAAAGTACCCTAATGCCAAGCTGGTATTACTGGGTATGCAGGTGCCACCCAACATGGGCACCGATTATGTTACCGGATTTAAAAACATTTTCCCGCAACTGGCTAAAAAAAATAAAATGACACTGGTACCCTTCCTGCTGCAAGGTGTAGGCGGTGTACGCTCATTGAACCAGCCGGACGGTATCCACCCTACTGCAAAGGGTGCTAAGATACTGGCCAATAATGTTTGGGATGCTTTAAAGGGAGTATTGTAAACCTCAAATTTCACTAAAGAGGATTTATTGCCCTATCTAAATGCACATACCCGCCATCAACATAAATCAATTGCCCGGTGGTATGGCTTGACCTATCTGATAACAGAAAAATAACAGTATTAGCTATCTCTTCGGTAGTAGTCATGCGGTTACCGAGGGGGATTTTAGATTCAATTTCCAGGCGTTTTTCTGCCGGATTAGGTAATGTGCTTATCCATGATTCGTAAAGGGGCGTCCAGCACTCTGCAACTACCACAGCATTTACACGGATACCGTATTTCAACAACTCAACCGCCCACTCGCGTGTAAGGGCATTACGTGCACCGTTAGAGGCGGCATATCCGGAGGTATTTCCCTGACCTGTATCGGCTGTTTTTGAAGTGATATTAAGAATAGCACCTTTTGATATTTTTAAAGCAGGCAAGGCATAATGTGCAATCAAATAATAATGAACGACGCTTTTATGCAATGACGCCATAAAACTTTCATAGTCGCCATTCTCCAGTCCTACACCGTCATTTACACCTGCGTTGTTAACCACGCCATCAATGCGTCCATATCGTTCTGTTACTATTTGTACTGCTTCCTTACATTCCTCGGGCCGGGTAAGTTCGGCTACTACATGATCAACCTTTAACCCCTTATCTTTTATGGCTTCAACAACTTTTAAATTATCCTCCTCACTCCTGCCAATTATTACAGGGATAGCGCCTTCGGCGGCTAATGCGTGTACTATACCTTCGCCAATGCCTTTAGCACCGCCTGTTACTATAATTATTTTATCAGTTAAATTCAGGTTCATATTAACTTTCCTTAATGAGCAGTCACCATCTGTACTTTCTTAACCCTTAAATTGTTCAAGCCAAACAATAATATGGCTACAAAGGAAATTCCCGGTACCAGGTAAGCCACCTGTATATTTGTCATATCAGATAGGCGGCCCATAATTGGTGGCATAATAGCGCCGCCTACTATACCCATAATAACCAATGAGGAACCTAGTTTTGTTTTGGCTCCCAGGTTGCGTATGCTCAATGAGAATATAGTTGGGAACATGATAGACATAAAAAACCATACTGCCATCAAAGTATACACAGCGGCCCTGCCATCAAGGTTAACAGCCGATATGATTAGTATAATATTGATAATTGCATAGGTTACCAATAGTTTCACCGGACTAAAAAAGCGCATTAAGAATGTGCCAATAAACCTGCCTGCCATAAAACCCGCAAATGCAAGCGGCAAATAAATGGTTGATGCAGCCTTCTCAGGTATATCACCAACTTTTTCGCTAAAGCGGATAAAGAAACTGCTTACACAAGCCTGACCGCCAACATAAAAGAATATAGCCAACACGCCAAACATTAAATGCTTGTTCCTTAACAGTTCGGCAATGCGCAAGGATAAAGGCCGTTGCTCATTTCTCACCTCATCGCTGCTTTCCTCTTTAATAACCGGGAAAGTGGTGCGCCAAACCATCATGGCCACTAAAAAAACAACTATGCTGATAACGATAAAAGGTATTTGTACTGATGCAGCTTCCTTATTTAAATAATTATTCAATTGCGCTGCGGACATGCCTTTTTCTTCCGTTTCACTTAATGTTTTGCCTGATAGTATGAACATACCACCCATAAGTGGCGCAACGGTTGCTGCCAGACCGTTAAATGATTGCGAAAAATTGATACGTTGTGTAGCACTTTTGGGGTCGCCTATTAATGTTATCAACGGATTGGCCGCGGTCTCTAAAAACGCCATACCCGAAAAAACCACAAACAATGCCGCCAGGAAAAACGCATAATTACGCACCGCGGCAGCAGGGTAAAACAGTAATGCGCCGGCTGAAAATAACAGTAGGCCTAAAATAATACCCCCCTTGTACCCATACTTTTTCATGAATTGTGCAGCGGGGATAGGCAACAAAAAATAAGCAATGTATGATGCCGAATCAATTAAGGATGATTGAAAATCTGATAATTGGCAGGCTTTTTTAAGGTGAGGTATTAATATGGGATTCAAATTAAGAGCAAAGCCCCATAAAAAAAACAAAGAAGTTATTAGCGCTACGGCTGTAAAGGTGCTATTTTTTGGCATCGGTTTTAAGAATAAATTGGTGCGCTTAATATAGATATTTAATTTATTTCCAGCTCATCTTTTAATGGCAACTTTGGGAACGCACCATGAGGGCCGCTCTGGTACCAAAAAACAACCGATGCAATGTCATCCTGTAAAGGTAAATACCTGCCACCTGTGCGCCAACCCAATGCCTGCAGGGTTACTTTTAAATTTTTCTCAAAACGGATCGGATCGGCAATATGCCAGCGATATAATCCAAAGCGTTGGGCAACGTTGTACAATCCATCGCCTTTAATAACCTGCGGCAGGCCGGTATATGGCCCCGTAAATTCGGTATATGCCCGGGTTTCAGAACCATCCGGGTTCTTTTTACGAGTCTCAAAATTATATGATCCACAGAAATAATCTTCAGTACCGGTACCAATAATGGTAGGGAACTTGGTATCGCCATCCATAAAGAACTTTATTTCGCCCTCACCCCACCAGCCGTTTTTGTTTGAACCATAAGCCAGGTAAGTACCCACATATTGCCCCTTGCCTTGTATGCTATCAACCAAAACATAATCTTTTTTGTATGGCAGCGGGTTTATACGCCTAAACTGCGCATGAAAATATGCGGCATCATCAGGTACTTTTGTCAGAGTGTAATCTACCTGGTAATATAGTACCATATCTTCATCGTCAATATTTTCCATAGTAATACGGCACTTTTTGCGGAACGGCATTGGCCAGTAGCAGTTAAAGGCGCTGCCGGGGTTTACTACAACCGCCAGCGATTGTACCGGCGCATATTTACCCCAACCCATGCAAAAGAAATCGCCTACAGGCGCTTCAACAGAAGGGGTTGTTTCATCGTCCCAGTAAAAACGGATTATAGAATAGCGCCAGTTGCCGGTAGGCGTCATCCAAATATGCTGAATGGCACCCTGCCCGTCAATTTCGGCAACAGTATAGGTTGTATGTTTTTTGATGATAACGCTTGGGCTCACCTTCCAGGTTTGGCCCAACTCGCGTGATGCATTAGCGCCGGTACCGGTTGTAGCCATGCCACCCTTCCCCTTTTCACCCTTAAAATTCTCTGGACTTATTGACCTACTAACGGCGTCGCTCATACGGTAAATGTTACCGATATTAGCATCAAGACCATTGAATTTTTGCTGTGCATGCACAGTTAAGGCAAGAATGCACAGCATTCCCATTAAAAAAGCATATTTTCTCATAATTCAGGTTTAATAATTAAAAGTAGTAAATAATCTGTTTATCGAATAAATAGCTTGCTGCTTCTGACGCTTTTAGGCATCATTATTTAAAAGCGATATGGTTTTGGTATCTTTGCACTCTTTATATTTTTTAAATGGTGTGGGCAGAGAAATTTAAGCTTAAAAAGCAACTAATAAAATCGGTAACTGATGCAGGGTTTAATACCCCTAAAGAAATACAGCTAAAAACGCTGAACCGTATCATTGGCGGGCAGGATGTTATAGGTGTAGGCCCTGAAGGCTGCGGCAAAACAACAACTTATGTTTTGAGTACAATAAACCGCTTTAACCATGATGCCGAGGGTGTGCCCAGAGTTTTAATATTGGCTCCCGACCAGGAAAAAATATTTGGTATTGTTGCCCAGTTTGAGCAGCTAAACCGCAACAAATCATTAACAATTGTTAGTCTGCATGCCGGTACTACTACCGAGCAACAGATGGATGAACTGGCAGATGGTGCCGACATTGTAGTAGCCACTCCTGACAGGGCACGTGCTATTTACCTTAAACTTGGCCTGAACCTAAATAAGGTTGAGCTGCTTGTAATTGATGACGCACAGCAAATAGTTAAGAAAGGTTTGCAATTACCGGTTGTTGAGCTGGCTAATAGCATTGGCAAAGCACAGCACTTAGTATTTAGTGAAGTATTGCATGATAAGCTGAACAAGATGATTGAGCCATTTATGCAATTACCCGCTATAATTGAGGTAGAGGAACTTCCTGAAGAGCAATTGCCAGTGCACCCACAGATGCTATATCATGTACCTAACTTTGGCACCAAGTTAAACCTGCTTAACCTGTTTTTGTACGACGATGAACTGTTTACCAAAACGGTAGTTTTTGCCAATACACGTCAAACAGCTGAAAAGATATATAAGAGCCTGGAGAACCGCATGCGTAAGGCTGTTGCCGTGCTTAACCCTACCTTTTTTGAGTATAACGGTGTTAAAGATATCAGCGAGTTTAAGGCTAACGCCGAACAGAGGGTATTAATTATTGCCAATGAAGGTACCGAAGAAGTTGATCTGCAAAACATCCCCTTCATAATTCATATTGATTTACCGCTGGATAAGGATGTATACATTAACCACGTAGTGAACCATGCTACTGATGCGGATGATGAAACGCTTGCATTAACCTTTGCTACCGACTTGGAGCTTGACCAGGTACGTAAAATAGAAAATGCAACCGGCCAGAAAATGCAAAAAGCTGATTTGCCGGATGAACTGGTGATAGAAAAAGACCGTAAAGCAAAAGAAACCGAAAAAGAAAAACAGCCGGCAAAGGTTGATCCTAACAAATATGTACCGGGTGAAGCTTTCCACGAAAAGAAACCTGAAAATTCAAAAACTTATAATTTCAGCTCGGGCTATAAGGCAAAACTGAATAATAAGAAAAAGCACTAAGCAAAGTTTGTGTAAGGTTGCCCCGATGGGGGCAGAAGATATTAATGTAAGCATTACTATAAACAGGTAGTTCCTCCGGAACATTCTATAAAACGATCACATAGTCAGCTGTTACAGGTTTTACTATGAATAGGCAACCCCTCCGGAACATTCTATAAATAGTCCCATAGGGACACCCTGTTTATAGTCAATAAAAGTAATATTTTAGCCCTGTAGGGGCTTCCTGTTAACCCACAATCTTATTTATTTCTCAATTTCCTTGTGAAATTCGATATAAAGATCCTCAACTTTTGTACGGGCCCAGGGCGTTTTGCGCAAAAACTTAAGGCTGGAGTTAATGCTCGGGTTATCCAAAAAGCAATTGATGCGGATGCGGTAACCCATTTCGGCCCAGCCCAAATGCATCACTAAAGCATTCAGTATAGCTTCTAAAGTTTTATCATGTAACGGATCCTTTGATTTTTGTTGTTCCATATCTGCAAAAATACATTTTTTAGTCCGGCAACTATTTAAATTGGCCTTTCCAAAAAAGCTAATCTTTTATCACTTTTAAAAATCATTTCTGAAATTCCGGCTTCAATTCGGCTTTCATCGCCTTGCGAAACTTCATCACTTTAGGTTCTGATACGCTGCTGATATAGGGGTTATCGCCATTGGTACGATAATAGCCCTGGTGATAGTTCTCGGCAGCATAAAAAGCCTTAAATGGCACTACCTGTGTAACTATAGGGTTTGAGTAATGCTTTGTAGTATTTACTTTTTTGATAATGTCTAACAGAGTGTTCTTTTCATCTTCATTGCGGTAAAAAGCAATTGAACGGTAATCAGTACCCTCATCAGGCCCCTGGCGGTTAAGTGTAGTTGGGTCATGGGCAAAAAAGAATGCCTCTGCCAATGTAGCAAAGCTTATCACTTTTGGGTTATAATAAATTTGAGAAACTTCGGCATGGCCGGTAGCGCGGCTACTTACTTCGCCATAGGTCGGATTTTTGGTATTGCCGCCAGCATAACCCGAAACTACTTTATTTACACCTTTTAATTCGGACATAGCCTCGCTCATACTCCAGAAACAACCGCCGCCAAATGTGGCCACCTGCTCGCCTGCAGCAGGTTTGGGAATGGGTGCAATACTGTTTCTGCCAGCACTTGACTGACCGTTAGCGCAACCTAAAAATAATATTACTGATGAGAAGTATAATCCTAATCGTTTCATGATCTTTTGTTAAATCAATTTTATACAATTTACGCAAAGTTTTGCCTGGCAGTTGTTGGTAAGCGTCATCCGCAGGTAAATAACTAGTCGGTGTTACTTTGCAAAACCGTTATTTTGCATAACGATGGTTGAGATAAGCCAACGGTACAGGTATTTAATACTTGCCATGCTTTTGCTTGATCATGAATAAGAGCTTATCCAGTCCGTTTATTTTAATTTCATAAGCGCTAGATAACAACATGCCTAACTTGCCTGGCGGGAAGCCTTTCTTGTGCATCCATTCCAGGTAACTTACCGGCATATCACAAATTAAAGTGCCCTTGTATTTACCAAAAGGCATACGGGTATTAACAACATCAATTAATACGTTTGGGTCGGCATTTACATTTTCCACTGTGTAAATGTAAAACAAATCTTTCTATGCCCAGCTTTTGCTAATTTTTCTCACAATTAAAAAACTTGCGACAGCAGCGGTAACGGCCAGTGTTGCTTTTAATTTTGCGGTGATAAGATATGGTGGAATATAACGCACACCATTCTTGTCAGAAACTGCCGCACGGCCTACATATCGTCCTTTATCCGGCACGGCAATACTTTCAAACCTATTAGCCAGAAAGCTTAATTCAGTTTGTAACTCTTTACCGTACATAATAGGCCCATGGCCAGTTGCTGCTACACGTGGCTGTAATGCTGCCAGTTTCCTAACTGATTTGCCAGCGGCTATCCAATCTGTAGTAATATACTTTGGAGGGCCGGAAAATTTCTTTGTATATGTAAGCAAATAAAAAGCCGATTCGGACTGTGTAGTGGTAAAGGCATCGCCAGCAATTAACATTGCATTTAACGGAAAATAAAGTGATATATGCCCAGGTGTGTGGCCGGGAGTATGTATCACTTTCCATTCGGGTAATTCAGGAACACCATCATGCGGGTCTATTTCCCGGATATTCTTACTCACATCAATTGCCTTTGTTGGGAAAATAAATGAGATAAGGCTCATAAAGCCACCACCAACTTCCGGATCAGCTGGTGGATAGTCAGACTTACCCGTTAAATATGGCAACTCTAACGGGTGTGCGTAAACCGGCACATTCCAATATTTTAAAAGCTCTTTTAACGAACCTGCATGATCTGTATGTCCATGGGTAAGTATAATTGCCGATGGGCGTGTACCCGGTCCAAACAAATCCTCAGCCATAGCAATGATTTTTTTTGCTGACCCTTTAATCCCGGTATCAACCAAAACCCAGCCTTTGCCAGCACTACGGCGGTTAGCTATCATATATACGTTCACAAATAGCAGTCGCATGCCCCAAACACCCTGCCCCACCTGAAAATATTTCACATTGTTATTTAGCATAATTTATAATAATTATTAGCATAACATTGCGTTGGGTAAAATGGTTTTTCCAAAATTCCCTATCATGTCAATGACGTGATAGGGAGGATTCTTAATTACTTTACTACAGAAAACTTATAAATAGATTGTGTACGGTAAGTTTGCCCCGGATTTAAAACTGTTGTTGGGAACGACATTTGGTTTGGAGAATCAGGATAATGCTGGGTTTCCATTGCAAACGAAGTACGGAACTCATCTTTCTTACCACCTTTCATCATGTTTTTGCTCTTCATAAAGTTACCGCTATAAAACTGCAGAGCTGGCTCTTCTGTAAAAACCTCCATTTTAATACCGCTTTTATCACCTATAACAGTGGCTATTGCAGTGTTAATATCATGCTGGTTAAGTACAAAATTATGATCGTAACCCTTTCCGTCTTTTAGCTGTTGGTTTTTGGTATTTATTCTTGCTCCTATGGTTGTTGCCTTGGTAAAATCAAAAGGTGTACCTGTTACAGACTCAACTTTTCCGGTTGGGATAAGGGTGCTGTCAACAGGGGTATAATTATCAGCATGTATTTGTACCAAATGATTTAATATAGTACCGCTGCCTTCACCGTTCAGATTAAAGAATGCATGATTGGTTAGGTTAACAACAGTTGTTTTATCGGTTGTTGCCTCATAGCTTACCTTCATTGCGTTATCATCAGTAATGGTATAGGTTACCTTTACTTTTAAATTCCCGGGGAAACCAGCTTCCATATCTTTAGCTAAATAGCTCAGCTCTAAAGTTGCGCTATCAATCACTTTAGCATCCCAAACTACCTCCTGGAAACCCGGCTTTCCGCCATGCAGCGTATTAGGGCCATTGTTTGTAACCAATGTATATTCCTTACCTTCTAACTTAAATTTACCTTTTGCTATACGGTTACCATACCTGCCGATGGTTGCACCATAATACGGTTCTTTAGAGTTTTCAAAGCCTTCAACACTTTCAAAACCTAAAACTACATCTGTTAACTTGCCGTTTTTATCGGGCACTAACAAGCTCACTATACGGCCGCCATAATTGGTTATAGCAGCTTCCATACCATGCTTATTTTTTAATACATATAAATGTGTTTGTTTGCCGTTAATAGTTTTTTCAAATGCCGATGCCGGTGGTAATTTCGGCGTTGTGGTAGTTGTGCTGTCAGTCATGATAGTAGTGGTTTTAGTTGATTGATTACATGCAGCAAACAATATGCTGCAAGCAATGGCAGCAGCCAAAAATGGTTTTTTAATAAAGCTTTGCATAATATTTAAAAGTTTAATTAATTGGTTTGCGATGGTATACCTATTGGCGTATTCTCTTTAACAGGCAACCCAAAATTTGGTGTACCGTTTTTATTCCATGTAAATTTTTGCATTCTTGGCGATCTGAACCCTCCGCACCCCTGCGCGGGTTTCGAATTAGCGTGATAAATTATCCAATCTTCCTTACCGTTGGGCGATTTAAAAAACGAGTTATGGCCGGGCGCATATACACCATTAGTTTCTGATTTTTTCAATACCGGCTGTGCCGATTTTTTCCAAGAGCTGGGATCAAGCAGGTTACTGTTCTTTGATGCCGTTAACATTCCCAGTGCATAAAAATCTGTCCAGCAGCCACTGGCGGAGTAAATGAGAAACAGTTTATCATTATGCTTTAATATCTCCGGGCCTTCGTTTACATTTACATGTGGCGGGTTGTTGGCATCATGCAGGTCGCCATATTTTTCCCAATCATAAAGCGGACTCGATATTTTTGAACGTTCGCCTTCTATCGTCCAAGGGTTTTTCATTTTTGCTATGTAAATATCCTGTTCTCCATTTTCGTCGCCTTCCCACCCTGCCCATATCAAATACAATTGGCCCTTATGACTAAATACCGAGCCATCTATAGCCCATTTATCAGTAGCATCTGATAGCTTGCCTTTAAAAACCCATTTACCCTTAAGTGGATTAGGCGACACATCTTCCAACACATATAAGCGGTGGTGATTATTATTACCGTCATCGGCAGAAAAATACATATACCATTTATGGTTAATGTAATGAAGTTCAGGCGCCCAAAGTTCTTTTGAATAATTTGTGTTTGGCGGTGGCAACCACACCGTTTTCTTTTGTGCTGACCTCAGATCGGCCAAGTTTCTGGTTTTCCATATCACCAGACTATCTCGTACGGAATTTGTATAGTAATAATAACCATTCTGATAGATCACCCATGGATCCGCTCCTGATGGTAACAATGGATTGGTGAAAGTTTTTTTATGCAAGCTTTGTGCAGGTGCTACATTTACTATAGCAATTACAAACAGTATATTAAAAATAAACCTTTTCATCAGTCCTATATTTAAAATCCAAAAGCATCCGGACCTAACACCGCACTATCACAAATGTAAGTAGGCACTATCCCGGTAGCGGTTATTCTGTTCTCGGCATCTGCAGGGCGGGTATTGCCTGACAATACCAGCACAGTATCCAACCCAAATTTATTACCGCCAATAATATCTGTTTGCAGGGTATCTCCTACCATTACTATTTCCTTTTTACTAATGTTACGATAATTGCGTATCAAATCATAAGCAAACATAAACATTTGTGAATCGGGCTTACCAAATCTAATAAACTGCTTACCTACAATGGCTTCTATCATACCGGCTAAGCCACCAATGGCAACACCCACATCTGTTAATGATACCGGATAAGCATAATCCGTATTAGCAACAATAGCAGGTATGGTTCGTTTGCGCAACAGGTTTACGGTTTTATTCAGGTCTTCGCACCAGTCAAACCCCTCATCGTCCATAAATACCAATACGTTCACTTTATCAATATTGCTACTGTTAATATCCCTTACCGGGAGGGTGTGCAAACCGGCGCTTTCCAGGTAATGTGCCGAATCATCAGTACCCAGATACGCCACTATTCCATCATTTACCTTCAAGTCAAGGTATTCTTTGGTAAGCATACCTGATGATATGATCCTATCGGCAGTAACCGCGTACAAACCCGATTTGTGATAAGATTGGGCCAGCAGTGCCGGACTACGGGAAGCATCGTTGGTTACAATGTAATATTCTTTTTTTTGCTCTTCGAGATAAGCAAAGGTTCTTTCAATACCAGGCACCAGACCTGAATGTGTTTTTAAAACACCAAACGCATCAAAAAAAATAATTTCGTAACGGTCAATTATAGATTTAAAATCTTCAATGCGTTTCATTTTTATTAGTTGTAGAGGTTAGTAAAAGTTGTAAGCGTTATAAAGGTTAAAAATTAAACTACATCATTGAAAGGTAGTAATGTTTACTAATAATTTTTCAATCATTACAACCTCTCTAATTTAATCCCAGTGCTTTAATTATTTTATCGGCATCAAAATCCCTATCTACAGATGGCAGATAGATCTCAAATGCTTCGGCTTGTAGTTTTTTGGCATATTGCTCATTAAAAAAGTACTTGCCGTCTTTTATTACATAATTTAATATAAAAAATCTGTAGGCTTCTTTCAGGAAACGTATCTCATCGGCAGTTACCGGGTTAACTTTATGATATTCTTTAAGAAAGGTAATAAACCTGTCTTCCATCATTGGCCCAATTACGTAACTGAACACAGTACGATCTCCGGCATCAGATACAACACGGCTAAAAAAGTAAAAGTCGAGCAGTCTATAACTCATCCTAAACCAGTCGTAATCCCAACGGGAATATAGTTCCAGTTCTGGCGTTACCGAAAAGTTGCCAATGTTCCAGTCAATAAACACGGGTATGATCTCGAACGAACTCATGTTATATTTAGATCGGTTCTTCAAAAACTGTTCGCAATGATATTTCAAAAAATCAACCTGCATGGCCGTACCAAACTTGCGTTCATTTTTATCCAGTTGCCGTTGCAGCTCGTAAATATCCGTGCGCAGGGTTTTTGATGATTTTGGTAAAACATTTTTTATTCTGGAGCAGGCTTTATGGAACTTACCCAATTGGTAGCCAAGCTTTTTTATCATGTCGTTATTCAATCTGCGTGGTAACCTGTTTAGTATACGGGTAGGATTATAAAACACCACCCAGGCATCGGTTCTGCCCTGCTTATAGCGATATACATACACCCGATTGTTTTTTAATAAAGATTTAGCCAGCAAGTTCTCAAATGGGTATAATAGGTTATTTGAGAGAGAATGTATAATGCGGTGATCTTCTTTAAAATGCTCAAATTTACCAAAGAAGGATAGCTTAGCTATGATGATATCCTCGTCATCAAAGGTGATACGATACACATGGTTGGTTGAAACCATCGCGCTGATGTCCTCAATATTCCTTATGGTTTTTGAAGCATCATATTCTTCCCAGGCTTTTTTAATTATGATTGAAGAGTCCATTATGCATAGATACTAAAAGTTTATTTTAACCACAGAGGTCACAAAGTTTTTTCACAAAGTTCACAGAGACTGGTAATTAGTAAATGAGCTTTTGTTATCGTTCACAAAGAGCCATTGATTACTCGTTTTATTCCATCTTTTAGTTTTACAACATTAAAATTTATTAACAATCCCAACTTTTAATTACCAAGCTTCATATATGTTAATGTTTGAGCCAAGTGTACATCATTAATTGCTTCTACACATTTTGTTTCAATGTAATAACCACCTTATTCTCAACCAACAAATCAATTCTATAACCGCAATCTAATCTTACTTCTTCAAATACAAGCGGCATTGCTTTTTCCTTTTCTACATAAATTCCAGATTTAAACAATTTATAAAACAGACATTCTTTTTCATATTTATTCTTATACCCCCTCAAAAAACTTACTATACATCATTAAAGCTTTGTGATCTCTGTGCTCTTACCTTCGTGTACTCTGTGGTTAAATCGTAATCTATATGATTTCAAAATACCTCTTCAATTCCCAATCGCTTACACTTTTGGCGTATTGGCGATGCTCCCAAAGGCGGGTTTGGGTAAAGTGCTGCACAAATCCTTCACCAAATAACTCTTTAGCTATAGCCGAATTTTGCATAGCTGTAGCAGCATCAAAAAGGTTGGCATGCAGGCTACCATTGCTTTTATCCTGGTAACCATTACCAACTGTTGGTGCAATGTTAAGTGTCAGCTTGTTTTTGATACCGTACAATCCTGAAGCCAGAGCTGCCGATATAGCCAAGTAAGGATTGGTATCAGAACCCGGTATGCGGGTTTCAAGGCGGGTGTAACCAGATGTAGTGTTAATAACCCTTAGGGCTGTAGTGCGGTTGTCCATTCCCCAGGTAATGGTAGTTGGCGCCCAGGCACCTTCAACAAGGCGTTTATAACTATTAATTGTTGGCGCGTACATAGGCAGTAAATGCGGCATACAGTAAAGCTGCCCGGCCAGGTATTGTTTATGAAGCTCGCTCATTTTATTTACCTCAGCCCCATCATAAAACAGATTTTGGGTTTGATCTTTACTCCATAAGCTTTGATGAACATGGCCGCTGCAACCCGGCAAATCAGCATTCCACTTAGCCATAAATGTGGCACTGATACCATGCTTACTTGCAATTTCTTTTACCGCGGTTTTAAATAACACAGCTTTATCGGCAGCTTTTAAAACCTCATCATGCATAATTGCTGCCTCGTATACACCGGGGCCTGTTTCAGTATGTAAACCTTCTATCGGGATATCAAAACGAGTGAGCAGGTCAAACAGATCGTAATAAAAATCGCTGTTTTGTGAAGTACGTAATATAGAATAGCCAAACATGCCCGGAGTTAACGGTTCCATATTAGCAAAACCTTTTTGCTGCAGGCTTTGCGGCGTTTCTTTAAAGTTAAACCACTCAAATTCCTGCGCAAACTCGGCATGGTAACCCATATCTTCGCATTGCCGTGTAATGTGCTTTAATAAACTGCGTGGACAAGCCGGGAGATCTTTACCATCCGGCCCGCTAAAATCAGCCAGGAAAAACGGTATATCATCCTGCCACGGCACGGTTCTAAAGGTAGACAGATCAATAAAACAAAGTTTATCAGGATACCCGCTGTGCCAGCCGGTAAGCTGCACATTATCATAGGTGGCATCATTACTATCCCAGCCAAAAACAACATCGCAAAAACCATAACCGGCCTGCATACCATCCAGCAGTTTTTTCTGACTGATAACCTTGCCCCGCAAAACACCGTCAATATCGGCAAAGGCAAACTTTACTTTCTGAATATTATTTTCTTTGATATATGCAATTACCTGTTCCTGATTCATTGTTATGAGATATAAAATGCCAATTTAAGCAAGATAAAAATAATATGAATGATATATTATTTACATCGTAAGCCTATTTTTAAATAATGACTCATCTACTATTTGTTACGGTACACTTTAATTAATGAGGCATCAGGCATGTATACGGAAGCATTTATAAAACAGACGACCAAACTTAAAGAAAATAGATGATTATGAGGGCTATGGCCCCGATCAGGATGGGCTAATTTATATATCAGGGTTATGCAACCTTTTGAAACAACTACCTGAATAACAGAGGATTGGATATACCTTTACAATTTATTTGTTGATGGCTTGCAACAGATAAGCAGGGAACTACATGGAATATATAAGGCAAAAAAAATCCCCCGGCTTACACCGGGGGACCTATTAGATATGTGGGGTATTAAACTTTTGCTGATTTTACAGTTTTGATGATAACAGCAGCAACCTTGTATGGATCAGCCGCTGAGTTAGGGCGACGATCTTCAAGGTAACCACTCCAGTTATGATCTACTGCGTATAGTGGGATACGGATAGAAGCACCACGATCAGATACACCATAGCTAAAATCTGTTATTGAAGCAGTTTCGTGCTTACCTGTTAAGCGCAATTCGTTATGAGCTCCGTATACAGCAACACACTCAGCAACTGCAGGGCGGAAAGCCTCGCAAATAGCTTCAAATTTGGCTTTGCTGTTTGCAGTTCTTAATATAGTGTTTGAGAAGTTAGCGTGCATACCTGAACCATTCCAGTCTAAAGTACCCAATGGTTTACAATGCCAGTTAATAGAAACACCATAGCTTTCACCAATTCTTTCTAATAAATAACGTGCAACCCAAATTTGGTCACCTGCTTCTTTAGCACCTTTAGCAAATATCTGGAATTCCCACTGACCTGCTGCTACCTCGGCATTAATACCTTCAACGTTTAAGCCTGCATCTAAACATGCATCTAAGTGTTCTTCAACAATATCACGGCCGAAAGCATTGTTAGCACCTACTGAGCAATAGTAAGGGCCTTGCGGACCTGGGTAACCACCAGCCGGGAAACCAAGAGGTTTGTTAGTTTCAGGATCCCATAAAAAGTATTCTTGTTCAAAACCAAACCAAAAATCATTATCATCATCCTGGATAAGTGCACGGCCATTTGACTCATGCGCCTGTCCTTTTGAATCCAAAACTTCGCACATTACTAAATAAGCATTCTTTCTTTGTGGGTCTTTACAAATAAATACCGGTTTAAGAACGCAATCTGATGAACCACCCGGTGCCTGCTCTGTTGATGAACCATCAAAGCTCCAATTCGGGCAATCCTCTAATTTACCGCTAAAATCTTTTTCAATTTTTGTTTTACTGCGTAAGCTTTGAGTTGGTTTGTAGCCATCAAGCCAGATGTACTCGAGTTTAGTTGCCATTTTTTTTAATGATTTGTAATTTAGTTTAACCTATAGTTTCTTTATGTGTCTTTTGTTTCAGTATTTACAGTGCGAATTTAAATTATTTTTATAAATTTCATAGTAATGTTAATAATATTTATTAAAAATAACAATAAAACGTTATTAAAATTCTTAAATCAATTAAAAAATCACAAATTTACTATGCATGCAGAACAATTTGCCTCCTAAACTAAAAAAAATAAAAAAGCCAGACGTTCACCTACAAGACATCTGGCTTTTTTTATTTAACACCTTAATTACCAGATGCAACGCCCCAATAACAGGCATTTCTTATTTTTTTCAATGCAATTTCGTTAATTTTTAGCTCATTGCTGTCTTTTTTTGATTCATTTTTAAGAAAATACAATTTCGCAAGGCTATTATCATATATAAAAGACGATAATGTTTTATTATTTAATCCTTTCTCCACTACATCTACCCTTAATGCACTTGTAGATCCTTTACCATTTATAGTGTCCTGCAATCCTTCAGCTTTTACCCAATTTACGTTATAGATCATTTTTTGGGGAGCTACACCTGTAATACTTGTTTTATAATCATTTGTTGACTGTATTACTTGTATTAAACATTTCACACACGGTTCGGAAACTGTTGCATTACCGTAATTCTTTTTAGCGTTGTTAATTACACTATCTTTTTTACCGTTAACAAGTACAATTTGCTTGGCAATATTTGATGATACCGGCTTAGGCTTATTACGTTTGCACGCGGCCAGGGCAATAAAAAACAGTATAACTGTAATAATTAAGGCTGATTTGCTCATTGATTATAAATTGATGTACAGTATATACATTTGTATAATTATTTTGTGTTGATTTAAACAGCCAGCCCAGTTGTTTTACCTGTTAAACATCAAATAATTTGATTGATTGTTATTTTAAGGCTATTTAATAGGAGGTTTTCAGGTAAAATTTATTAAAATTGCCTGATTTTATTGAATAAGAGTATTACATACGGGCGCTTTATCTGCACAGCACTAAATGTAAAAATTTTATCATTTAAACAGCATATTAACAAGATTTCATCCCTCAAATAATTATTTGAATGTATCTTTAGCATTCAATTATATCATGAATAACGGAAATAAAGTTTCGAATACAACGGTTGATGTGGTTTTAGTAGGCGCGGGTATTATGAGCGCTACACTTGGGGTAATGCTTAAAGAGCTGCAACCCGATTTAACCATTGAAATATTTGAAAGACTTGATTCTGTTGCTGCCGAAAGCTCTGATGCTATGAACAATGCAGGTACGGGCCACTCCGCATTTTGCGAGCTGAACTATACCCCACAACGTGCCGATGGCAGCATTGAAATATCTAAAGCCATAAAAATTGCAGAGCAGTTTGAGGTGACCAAGGAATTTTGGTCGTATTTGGTAGAGCAAAACTATGTGGGTAAGCCGCAAACGTTTATCAGCAAAATACCACATATGAGCTTTGTTTGGGGTGAAGATAATGTTGAATACCTTAAAAAAAGACGCGAAGCCTTAGTGCAGCACCATTTCTTTAAGGATATGCAATATTCTGAAGATCATGAGCAGCTGCAAAAATGGATCCCATTAATAATGGAAGGACGTGATCCCAGCCAAAAGGTATCTGCTACCTATATGGATATTGGTACCGATGTAAACTTTGGTACATTGAGCCGTGTTCTTTTTGATCAGCTTAAGCAAAAACCGGGCGTTAACCTTAACCTTAACCATGATGTTAATGATATAAAACGCAACAAGGATAATACCTGGCGCGTTAAAGTTAGCGACCGTACAACAGGCAATAGCAGGAAGATAGATGCCAAATTTATATTTGTTGGTGCCGGTGGTGGCGCTTTGCCTTTGCTGCAAAAATCGGGCATACCGGAGAGCAAGGGCTTTGGCGGTTTCCCGGTAAGCGGCCAATGGCTGGTGTGCAACAACCCCGAAGTTATTAATAAGCACTATGCTAAAGTATACGGTAAGGCATCGGTAGGTTCGCCGCCAATGTCAGTACCGCATTTGGATACCCGAATGATAGACGGGAAAAAAGCATTGCTTTTTGGTCCTTACGCAGGTTTCTCTACGCGTTTCCTTAAAAAAGGATCGTTACTTGACCTGTTCTGTTCTATAAAGTTAAACAATATATTGCCATTGCTGGCCGTAGGCCGCGATAATATGGCATTAACCAAATATCTGATAAGCCAGGTTCTGCAGTCTCCTGCAGACAGGTTGAATGCGCTTAAAGAATATTTCCCTGAAGCTACCACTGAAGATTGGACACTGGATATTGCCGGGCAACGTGTGCAGGTAATAAAAAAAGATGCTAAACGCACAGGAGTATTAGAATTTGGCACCGAGGTAGTAACCTCTGCCGATGGCTCTATATCTGCCCTGCTGGGTGCTTCGCCGGGCGCATCAACATCAGTACCTATAATGGTTGAGCTGATAAGCCGCTGCTTTAAAGCCCAGGCAAACTCAACCGAATGGCAGGAGAAATTCAAAAAAATGATCCCATCATACGGGCAATCCTTAATTAATGACGAAGCGTTGAGCAGTACAACCCGTGAACGAACAAATAAGGTATTGGGTTTGGTATAGTAGCTGATATAACAAACAACCTTAACCCATATCTAATTATAATTTGGAAGGGGGTTATGGTATTCTACATTGAACTCTATTGGTATCGAATATTGTACCCGCACAGGGTGGCCATCCTGTATGCCAGGTTTCCACAAAGGAGAAAGCTTTAATACCCTTACAGCTTCTTCGTCGCATCCTGCGCCTATTCCGCGCACCACTCTAATACCAGTTAAACTTCCATCTCTTTCTACAAAAAAGGTTAAAATAACCTTGCCCTTAACATTGCTTTCCCGGGCTATGACAGGATATCTAATATTTTTTTCTAAAAACCTTACAAAAGCAAGATCACCACCAGGGAAGACTGGTGCGTCTTCAGGAGCTTTCTCCGATTTACGCACTCCCTTTTTATATACTATAGTAGCACTCGTACTGTCAGCTATACTTTTCTTCCAAATGCCATCTTCTTTACCATCTACAATCGCACCTTTTGAAATCACTCCGGAGAGATCATCGTTAAGGTTTACCCATAAACCATTGCCGTTCTCAGCAAGTACTTTGCCTGTAGAATCCTGATACTTTTTTAAGAAAACTGAACTATTGTCATAATTGATTATTGTATATAATACTCCATTGGGATAATATTCCATACAATCACCTATAACCTTGCCTTTAATGTAATTTCTTTCATACCTTTTATTACCGTTTGGATAAAATTCGATGTAAGGGCCCTGCGTTCCACGCTCAAAGTTCATCTCCCCACTAAAAGATTTTGTAAGCAATTTGGGTTTCGCATCTAAATAATAATCCTGTATAATAAACAGGCTTAAATCAGATTTTATGATCAGCCTTAAAAACTTCGCATCAGCTTCCGAACTGGCCATATCAAAGCTATTCCTCATATAATATGCTACAGAGTCGTGCTTAACAACATCCTTCGACGCTTGGGCAACTACTAATCCACTTAAAAAAAAATTGGAAATTAAAAACAGTAGAATTTTTCTCATTATTACTTATATGGCTTATATGCGGCAGCTTACTTTTTAAATGGTGACCGCTTGGGATTCTTGTGTTAATTTAACCAAATGCCGGTTTCTGAACTCCTTAGGCGTGATGCCCTCAAACCGTTTAAAGAACTTTGTAAAGTTAGACGGATCATAAGTGAGTGTAACAGCAATCTCGGATATAGATTTGTTGGTATGTAAAAGCAGTTCTTTTGATAGTTTAATTAGCTTTTCTTCATAAACACTACAAGGCGACTTACCCAACACATCTTTTATAGTATCACTTAAATGCGTTGGGGTAATAAATAACAAATCGGCAAAATCATTTATCTCGAGAGACGTTTCCAGCAAACCGGCTTCCATATCGGCCAGGTGCTTATCCAGCTCTTCCAGGTATCGGGTAGTAATCTCCTGTTTGCGTAATGAAATATTTGCTGTTAATTCTTGCGGCATACTTAAAGATAAGTAATAAGATTAAATTTTAATTAACCCCACTATAATTTTAACAATCAAACTACAACAGTGGTTTGTTATAGCCTATTTAAACACATCATCGCCTATATTGCTATTTACTACTGCCTCGTTTACCTTTAGTTCAAGTGGATATCCGCCTGCATTTGTTTTTTCTGTAAACGGAATTTTTACACCTGTACCAATGCTTTGGTAATTACCATAATCAGTTGGTGTAGCATTAGTCACATCGGTTAACTTCCTTACTTTATAACCGTTTTTTTGATCGTAATAGTTTTTAACGCGTACACCGTTAGGGTTGGTTACTGTAACAATGTATGCCAATTCATTATTTATAACCTGCATATTTGGTGCTAATTCAATCTTATATCCGGGCTTACCATACTCCAGCTCAGGAAATAGCTGATATTTTGCTTTGGCCAAACTTTTATCTTCTTTACGAATAGGCAATTCCTTGTTAAACTGTACCAGGCGAATGCTATCGGCATCAATATTTACACGCAACACAACAAAGTTATTAAATGATGGGGCTAAGATCTCCTGCGATTCTTTATCTGGTGTTTTATATTTTGTAACAGCTACCAACTCTGTCCCCTGCAATTTAGATGTAGCCTTAATGGTGAGATCTTTTACTCCCTTTAATTTAGTTGCTCCCCCAACGGCATTCAAATAGCTATCTATAACATTAGCTGCAGTAATTCCCTTTGGAATTAATATGCCACTCATAGAGTTATTTTCCGGGTTAATATCAGGCAGTAAATGATCGGGATCTAATGTCACGTACAATATCTTTGAAGTTGATTTATAAGGGAAGGTCCAGATACCGCCGCGCTGCCATATCTCAGCAGGTAGTTTAACTGTTCCGCTTTTGCCGTTCTCCTCCTTTATTAATGCGGTCACGGGCAAGGCCATTTCTTCTAAATTCTCAATTGTAATAAGCGCACCCTTGGTTACATCATCATCTTTGTAATCAATATCCTTCACACCTTGGTCAAGCTTCCAGGTGGTCATAAACCATTCATTCCAAAACCAACTCAGGTCCTCACCTGCTGCGTTATCCATCGTATGAAAAAAATCAAAAGGGGTTGGATGTTTAAAGGCCCAGCGTTTAATATAAGTACGGAAGGCATAATCAAAACGCTCCTCCCCTAATATTTGCTCGCGCAAAATGGTTAACCCTAATGCGGGCTTAACATAAGATGATACACCCATATTATCGGTTTGTATCACATCTGGCGTATTCATAATAGCATCAGAATGATCGTTGAAATTACCAGTGGCCGCTTGTTGCTCGTCGGTTTTTTCATAATACTCACCATTGTTAAACACTTTGGTATCTACCTTATTAATAAAAGTATTAAAACCCTCATCCATCCAGGCATATTTCCGTTCGTTTGAGCCTACTATCATCGGGAACCAGTTATGGCCAAACTCATGGTTGGTTACGTCCCATAGTTCACCGGTCTGACTTTTGTAATCGCAAAATACTATACCCGGATATTCCATGCCGCTTACCGGCCCTCCAACATTTGTAGCAACCGGGTAAGTGTACTCAAACCACTTAGCTGAGTATAGCTCAATAGCTGCCTTAACATATTCGGTAGAGCGGCCATAGGCTTTATTGCCGCCGCTTTCAAGTGGATAAACAGACTGTGCCAGCGCTTTTTTACCGTTAGCTAAGTTGATCCTTGCTGCATCCCATACAAAAGCCTTTGAAGCCGCCCAAGCTACATCACGCGATTTTTCGCAGAAAAAATGCCAGGTAAGTGTTGGCTTTTTAATATAGTCATTATTACCAACCACGTCTGCCGAATCTTTTATAAAAACGGTTTTATCGCTGGCTTTAGCCAAGGCCAAACGTTTAAGCGCTGTTGGGGTAAGCACTTCTGTGGGGTTAAGCAACTCGCCAGATCCAGCTATTACCAAACTTGCAGGCGCGGTTATTGTGTAATCAAAATTGCCATACTCCAGGTAAAACTCTGATGACCCCAGGTATGGGATAGTGTTCCAGCCGCTTACATCGTCATAAACCTCCATACGCGGGTACCATTGGGCAATGTCATATATCCAACCGTATTTTGTATTTAAACGGCCTGTACGGTCGGTTCCATATTCAGGAACGGTGTAAGCATAATCTATTTTTATCTGTATTTTACTTCCGTTTGCTCTTAAGGTATCTTTTAACCTTATTTGCATGCGGGTATCATTTACCAAATAATTGGCTTTTTCAGCCTTACCGTTTTTTAAAAGCGTTACCTCTTTTATTTCATATCCCTGGGTAAAAGATGTATTTGCAAAACGCCCGCCTTCAATTACACTGGCTGCCTGTCCGCGTGAATCTTCCCGGTAAATATTTTGATCTGTTTGCAGCCACAGGAATGATAAAGCATCCGGACTATTATTAGTATAAGTAATGGTTACACTGCCTGTTATGCGGTGCTGGGCGGTATCAAGCGCTACGTTTATTTTATAATCGGCACGATTTTGCCAGTATTTTGCGCCGGGTGCGCCAGATGCTGACCTAAATTCATTACCTTTTCCAAAATAAAATAAGGGATTAAATACTTTATGCTGATCGTACTTTGTTGACGGCTGATCAGTCTTTTGCGCTTTAGCGCTATAGGCTGCTATTGTAATCAATAGCAAGAGGGCTTTATAAAATTTCATTTTTAGCAATTAATAACGATGGCAATATATTAAAATTATGAAACCCAAATACCGATTAAAAA
>JAQBNY010000235.1 GCA_028288315.1 Mucilaginibacter sp. | reverse complement strand
CTAACGATGCTCAATACTCAATGATTATTTTATATGGAGCAATGGCCAGCTTTGTAGTGCTGGAAGGTCGTTTCTTTAAAAACATAGCCAGTAAGGAATATATGCTTGTTGGTGTAATTTTGCAGATTGGAACCTGTTACTGGTGTTACCATACCCACTCATTTGTCGCGCTTTTAGCAATGAGATATATACAGGGGCTTTTAATCTCTGGAACTTTCAGTATAACGCTTACTTTAATATTTAGCAGGCTGCATAGCCAACGAACAAAAGAAATTGGATATTCTATTGTTTATTGTATCCTTTTATGTATTGCTCCCTTAACTACACTTATTACAGCTAATATAATTGATACTTATAACTACAATGTAATTTACAAATGCGCTATGTATTCCTATGTTCCGGGTGCTGTGCTAATGTTCTTTATAATGAATAACATAAGATTCAACAAAAAGCTGCCCTTATACCGCCTTGACTGGCCAAGCTTTGTTGTTTATTCATCCGGCTTGTGCCTGATTGGATACGTGCTCATCTACGGGCAACAGTATGAATGGTTTGACGATTCTCGTATCACTTTTGGAATTATAGCCATTGCATTTCTTTTTATTGTTTTTGTTATCCGGCAGCTTAGCTTAAAAAACCCTTACTTATATATGGCGGCTTTTCGACATCCTAAATTCATACTGGGAACCATACTGCTTTTTATATTCTACATTGTAAGGGGATCTTTTGGCATAACTACTACTTTTATGGGTGGCGTTTTATGTTTAGATCCTATTCATATTGGCTATTTGCAGCTTTATAATATTGCAGGAATTATTGTTAGTGTAATTATTGCATCGAGGCTGGTACTGTTAAAGAAATCCACCCGCTTGATCTTTATTTATGGGTTTGCTATTTTGCTCATCTTTCATGTATGGATGTTGTTTGTGTTTAACACGCAGGTGGATACATCTGACTTAATAGTTCCGTTAATTTTGCAAGGAATGGGAGCCGGTATGCTTATGGTGCCAATCATTCTTTTCACTGTTTCTGCATTACCTTCCAGATTTGGCAACACCGGATCAGCCGTGGGCATCTTTGTACGCTTTCTCGGTTTTTCCAGCAGCATTGCTATAATAAACTTTTTTCAGCTTTACGGTCAGCGCAGCCATTTGAACCGCTTCCAGGACAATTTAAGTGCCCTCGATCTGTGTGCTGTTCAAAGAATAGCTAACTATAAACTGGCACTAATCAATCGAGGTGCGGCACCTGACCGAGCTATTAAAATAGCGAATGGGCTTTTTAACAAAGGCATAGGTGTACAGGCGCAACTAAAATTTTCTGTAGATTATTATCACTGGATAAGCTGGCTGATTGTAGGTTCAATTTTATTAATTGCACTGTTCCCTTCGGTTGGCAGAACCACCATCAACATAAAAGCCGACAAGCCTGCTCCGGTTACCTTTTAAATTACTATTAAAGTGATGCCCAACAAATTCAACTCTTTCGATTGTGGTGAAATCAAATCCGGAGTAGAAAGGGTGGCAAATATTACTGCCTTGATCATCACGTATTGACCATGTATGTCCCGCTGAAACACATGGTACATTTTCGAACCAGTTTATTGATCAACTAAAGGAATTAGCTGGTTTAGCAAATCTAAATTAACTATAGGGACTGCTTTACATGCTCAATTTGTCGAGTATTTTTGAAGATGCCTCAATCAATTAGCAACGGGCGGTAATTCCAATAAATCTCGTATCGCGGGGATCGATATAGATCCATATAAAATAAGTGTTAACGATATGTTTATTTAGCGGATTTGTTCCTTATATAAGCTTTGTGAAAGTTGCTGATGCCGGCCTCAAAAGTTGTGGGCTCGATATCAAAGGCCTTTTCAAACTTAGCAAAGACGAAGTTAAAGTCCTGTTCCCCAATATATACATCTCTACCTGGCTTGCTGCTCCCTTATTAAAAAGACTCATAGTCATGAGCATCCATTTATAGATTCTTGTGTATTTGGTTGGTACGAGGTAAATGCCTGCGACGATTTAAATAAATTCAATTACTGTTCCCGCAGGGTCTGTCGCAGACGACCCTGCGCTGCATTTTGATTTTAGGCGCGATAGTCCCGATAAGCAATAATAAGTGCAAATAGCCACGGAGTGAATGAAATATTCCTCGTCAAACAAACATCGTGCGCAGGGTCGTCTCTGACAGATCCTGCTGAGACAATGGATCAAATTCTGTTTTCACTATAGCATGGAATGATTTATCCTTGCACGCAATCCCTGGTACGCCAACCGTAAATGTTCATCGGCCAAAGCATTAACAGCGGTTTGTTCTTTTACTCCCGTACTGGTGCGGCTGTGTTGCAGCATGCCTTTTACAATGGCGTCGGCTCTTTTGCCATGTTGGTTTATTTTTTCTTCATTGGCTATAATATCATCTGCAATTTCTTCAAGGTCGATTAGATTTCCTTTTTCAAGTTCAATTTTCATTTCAATCAACAATTCTCTATTTAATTCTGAAAAATTATTGACGAAATTTAATGGGTTTTGTATTTCATGGGCGATCCCCGCGGTAAGTTCGCCGAGTGAGGCCATTTTCTCTGAGTGAATAAGCTGGGCCTGGGTTTCTGTTAATTTTACTAATGTTGATTCTACTTTTTCCTTTTCTTGTTGTAATAATAACTTGGCGGCTTGTTCCCGTTTATTAACGCGCCAAAGAAAAATGGCGATGCCTAAAAAAATCACGGAAACAAAAATTACAGCCATCAGCTGCAACTTGTTGCGGTATTGAATTTTTGCGGTTTCAATTGACTTCTGTCTTTGCTGCTCCTCAAAATTCATGTTTTGCACCTTTTTCATCTGTTCTATATTGAACAGGCTATCCTTCATTGTGGTACTTAATTGCTGGTAATAAAAAGCGCTGTCAAACTGCTTCTTTTTACTAAATACGTCCGTTAAAAATGTACTTAATTCAAGGATATGCTTTGGAAAAGGTCCCTTTTTTTGCTACCGACATGGCTTTGCCGGAATAGTAAATAGCAGAATCGATCAGGCCTTTTTTGTGGAAAGTTTTTGCAATGCCAAAGTAATTCGCGGTAAGAACGTCATTGTCACCGACGGCTACAACATATGGTATGCTGAGTTTGTAATATTTTCTAGCTTGTAAGGTGTCTTTTTTGAAGAGATAAAGTTCCCCGAAAGTATTAAGGATTGCGCCAAGCATATTCTTGTCGTTTATCTTTACTGCAAGTTGATGCGATTGGTTTAAATTATACAAAGCCGAATCGGCGTTGTCCATTTTTAAATAAACACTGCCCAACGAGTACCAGTCATATAGGATTGCTGCAGTGTCTTTCGCTCTTTCATCTGCCTTTTTTGCTTTCATCAGGTACATTAAGGCATGCCGGTAATCATTCGTTTCGGTATAAACATTGGCTAAATTAAAGTAGGCAATTGCAATGTTGCCGCCGTCTTTTGCCTTTTCCTTCATCTCTAAATATTGCAGATACTTTTCCAGTGCCTTTGGATATTCTCCTATATTAAAATAAACGTTTTCAAGCGCATTGGTACAAGCCATTTCACCCTTCGCATACTTGATCTGCTGAGCCAGTTGCAAACCTTGTAGTGCATATTTTAACGCGGTATCGGGATGAGAGGACAAATACGCAAAACTCAGCGATTCCAATGTAAAAACGCGGCTTTTATCATCTTTTTCAACGACTAATGCCTTTTTTAAGCTATCGATCTCGCTGTTTTGTGCGTACAGGTCGATCGCAACAAAGATGATAAAACATAACGTAAGGAAAAATTTCATAAGCAAGCGGTAGGTTTAACTTAAGAAAAGCGGACAGTTAAAAATAATAAAATTACGGGTATCTAACTATTTATTAGAAGGCAACACTACGGACAATTTAAGGCACACCCGCTGTTCGTAATTGTGAATACCGATCTTGCAAACTTTCAGCTTACGTCTAAGAGATTTTATAGTAATTGTCGAACACGATAAGACCGAATGGTAACACTTTGGGCCACAGATCTTATTGGCATAAAAAAAAGAAACAACCATTATATATTGTTTCCTTAAGTAGCGGGGAGCAGGATCGAACTGTCGACCTTAGGGTTATAAACCTAATACTGAAATGTCTACAATGAGCTATCAACAAGTTGAAACGTTAACTACCTAATTTTACATTTAACGCATTCATATCATCCTTCAATTTTTTTTTCAAGAACCTTTGCATATATCTATGTGGTGGTAATTTTTGTATGCCCTAAAATTTTGCTTACTGTTTCGATGGGAACACCATTAGATAAAGTGACAGTCGTAGCAAAAGTATGCCTCGCGATATGGAAGATTACATTCTTGGTTATGTCACATAAATCAGCTATTTCTTTCAAATAACTGTTAACTTTTTGATTTGAAATCACAGGAAAGACCTTACCGCCAACTAAAGCGCGTTCGTTATCCTTGTACTTATCCAAAATCGCCAAAGCCTTATAGGTGGCGAATGGATCGTCATCTATTCACCTTAAATTCTGGGCCAGGTTGACCATTTTCTTTAACCTGATAATGTGTTTCATCACACCATTATTATTCTGGTATGGCTGGCGGAAAGGAGTGTAAAAAGAGTATGGGATACTTTGTGAATGAACATTCGATATTACGTAAAATTTGGGGTAAGGCCGATACCGTACTGTTTATTTTTGCCGGCGCAGCTGCTGAGTTTGCGCTTAACAAAGCGGTAGATTGGCTATACTTTACGGGAAAACTGCCGGCTGATCCGCTGGAGCGGTTATTTTCGACCGTTACGTATGCGCGCAAGATCGTATTCTCTACCTATAATGATGCCAATATTTCTATCGACCAGATAACCGCAATACACAAACAAGTAGAAGCTGCCCGCGGCACCCAAATACCTGACTGGGCCTACCGCGATGTTCTATTTATGCTGATAGACTATTCCATCCGGTCTTACGAGCTGCTGGAAAGACAACTTACTAATGCGGAGAAGATTGAAATATTCAATGTATTTTATAAGGTAGGCACTCGCATGGGGCTTAAAGACCTGCCGGCGAATTACCAGGCATGGATTACAATGCATAACGAACACTTGCAGCAAAACATGGAATACAGCGGTCTTACCCGCGATCTGTTTAAACAATACCGCAAACACCTGGGCAACCAACGGTATTGGTTATTGAGAAAAGTGCAGGCGCTGGTTGTACCGCCAAGAGTAAAACATTTATTGCGACTGGAAAGCGGAAAAATCCTGCTGCCTGTTCTTTTCATTTATAAACTAACGGATATAATAAACCTTAAGCATGTTTTAAGGAGCGCTTTATTACCGGAGGAGTATAAAGCACGGATACAGGCATTGGATAAGCCGGAACTATAACCAATAACCTTGACAAAACGTATTCGGTTCGTCAGTACTTAATAATAGTTAATCGTATCTATTTTCGATTGCTTGTTTAATGGTTACAAAGACATCCGCATCAAGTGGATCGCCTGACGTTTGCACCCAATCATCGTTGTGCTCAATTTTTGTTATAAACTTTCCATTAAACGCGATAACAAAGTAATTCTCTATAGGTATTACCTCAAAGCTGTTCATGCCGCATTTATAAAAGGCCTGCACGTAAAAGCTGTCCGTTCAAACTAGCAGAATTGTTATCTATAATCTGTTCAGCAATTTGTTCCTGCTCTTCAATATTAAGAACATCCCCGCAATATTTCCACTCTTCTGTATCTTGATGGAAAGCAATATCACCGAGATAATTGTATTCATTTGGTGGAACTTTATAGAAAAAAGTTACCGTTTCAGTGGTTTTTCGAAACGAATAGCCGGTTTCGTTTAGATGTTGCTTGCAGAGCCAAGTGTCAAAATAAATCTGTTATACTTTATTAACACCTGACATTCTATCGGGTATCTTATAGATAACAGCATTAATGTTGACACCAGCACCAACAGCAGCAAACACAAGGTGTTTTCCTTTACCGATGTCATGATCTTCAAGTTTGTCTTTGGCGAAAAGATCATATAAAGTTGGCAAGGTAGCAACCGAACTATTGCCGAGCCAGGAAATGGTCATTGGCATTACATTTGGCGGAATATCCTTCAACTCATATAATTCATACAAATGTTTAAGGATCGCTTCATCCATTTTATTATTGGCCTGGTGGATCAGCACTTTGTCGATGTCATGGATTGTCAGTCCGCCCTTAGTGATACTGTCCTTAATAACGTGCGGAACGATCTTCAGCGCATGCTCATATAACTTCCGGCCCTGCATTTTGAGAAATAACCTGTCGCTGCCAAAATCCGGGTTAGATGACTTACCCATTTTTAATACATAAGCTAATTCGTCAACGTATGATTCGGAAGAGTGGGCCAGGATGCCAACAGGAGTTGTGCTTTCTGTAGCTTCCAAAACAATTGCGCCGGCGCCGTCAGCATAGATCATACTGTCACGGTCATGAGGATCGCAAATACGTGAAAGCGTTTCCGCGCCAATTACCATTACGCGCTTTGCACTTTGCGAACGGATGTACAGATCCGCCTGTATTACCCCTTGCAACCACCCGGCACAGCCAAATGGCA
>JAQBNY010000083.1 GCA_028288315.1 Mucilaginibacter sp. | reverse complement strand
TCTCCAATTGGTCAATAGATGTAATAAGCAGTTCTTTTATCACCTCAATTTCTGCGCTGTCAATAAAGCCATTTGGTTTGGTATCCGGGCGGTAAGGGGTGTAAAATTTGTCATCAACGGTAATAGGCATGCCAGCACGTGTATAGCATATACCTTGTTGTGCCGATATTAAATGCGCCACATTCCAGATAATGTTATTGTTAAAACCAGCCGGAACCTGGTTTAGCTGTTCGGTGGTTAAGCCCTCTATTAAATGTAATAGGTGCTTACGGGTCACCCTGATAGTGTTTAAGGTTTTAGTTATCATATTTCAAATATTAAATTTTTAAATGGATTCTTAACTCAATATTCTCCTTTTAGAGTCACATTATAAGCGGTTTTTTGCTTCTCGCTTTTATTTTAACTTTGCAGCTTATACACAATCTTAAATGCCGGCGAATACTGTAAGCAATCCTGTTCAGTCTGATAATAAAACTATATGGTATTTTATTTTATGCTGGACAGCATTAAACGCTATACAGGCCTACACTTTAGAGCTGCATGCCGATGAGGCCTACTACTGGCTGTTCTCGCAAAATTTGGACTGGGGCTATTTCTATCACCCGCCAATGGTTGCTATCTTCATAAAGATAGGTGACAGTTTACTACATAACGAATTAGGCTTACGACTGATGACCGTGCTAAGTAACAGCATGGCTATTTACCTGCTTTGGCTCATTGTAAAAAAGTACGCGGTTAGTGCCAAGTGGTTTGTACTGCTGGTATCAGGCATATTGGTATTTCATGTTTATGGCTTTACCAGTACGCCTGATGCTCCGCTGTTCTTTTTCGCGGTACTGTTTTATTATTTTTATCAGCGCTATTTAGATAAAGATAGTTGGATTACTGCTCTTATTATAGGTGTAATTACGGCTTGCCTGCTTTACAGTAAGTATCATGGGGTTTTGTTGATAGGCTTTACAGTGTTATCCAATGTTAAGCTTTTTACCCGCAAATCATTTTACCTGGCCATTATAACCGGGCTTGTTTTATACATTCCTCATATTCTGTGGCAAATGCATCACAATTTCCCGGCGGTTAATTACCAGTTGTTTGAACGCTCGGCGGGTGGGGGCTATGACTTTTCTTTTAGCTACGTGTATTTAGCCGGGCAACTGGCTTTAGGTGGAGTTCTCATAAGCTCGTATCTGTTTTATAGGGGCTTTACCACCAAAATAACCGATATTTTTATGCGTACGCTTCTGGTTAATGCCATAGGTACATTCGGTTTCTTTTTGCTGAATACCTTAAAGGTAAACGTACAGCCGCATTATACGCTTATTGCATTTGTACCGTTGGTATGTTTGGTACTCATCAGCTTTAAACAAAAGAATACTTACCCCGTATGGCTGTACCGATTGGCTATTATAAACATCGTAATTATTTTGTTTATAAGGGTTGCTCTAATAAGCGGTTTACCTGTTGTTAAAAAGGTGGGGGCTTTAAAAAGTTACTTTGGTTTCCACGAATGGGCCAACCTGGTACATCAAAAAGCAGGGAATGCTTTTGTGGTGATGGAAGAAGGTTTTCAAAATCCATCTAAATACGATTATTATAACCGTTCATTAAAAGGTTTTGCTTACGATTCCAGATTTTATGGCCGTACCATGTTTGATATTTGGCCAATGGAAGACAGCCTGCAGCATAAGCGGATCTATTATCTGTTGAAATTTAAGGTTAACGGTATTACAACTGATAGTATTAAATGCGAAGCAGGTACATGGTATGGCGGTTGGGTAAATGATGCCCGCACGTATCAAAAAATGGCTATTGACACTAAAGATTATAACCTTAAGGCTAAGCCGTCACAAAAAATAAAATTTGACCTTAACATAACTAATCCGTACCCAATTGCTGTTAATTTTACCAACCAGGGATACACGCATCCGGTAGTGTTAGAGGGTTGCTTTTTTAGCGATACACAATTAATAGATGTACAAAAGGCCGATAGTACGTTTAATGCCATCGCTTTAGAAAAGGGCAAGAGTACCGGGTATAAATTTACAATAACTGCACCTGCAAAAAAGGGGATATACAGCCTATTCTTTTCTATACGAACCGAACCATTTTCGGGAAGTAAGAATAGCCGGCTAATAAAATTTACTGTTGAATAAGAAAATTAGAAGCATGATCAAAAAAATTTACTTTATCATATTAGTTTCCATATTAACCGCGGGCTCAATTAGCGCGCAAACTGTTGATATTCATTTTAACGGGATGGGTTTTTTGGATAACAGGGAATATAAGGAGTTTGTGTTACGCTCGCGCACCTACTCGGGCACACGTTTAGCACTTGATGTAGGGTTGAACCTGGATAGTGTACACCACTTTATTGTTGGGGTGAATGGTTTGCATGAGTTTGGTGCAAACCCATTCTTTTTAAAAGTGAATCCGGTGGCTTATTATAGTTTTACCGGTAAAAGCTGGCTTTTTAATGCAGGTGAATTCCCGCGAGAAGGTTTGCTTACCGATTACCCACGTGCCATGCTGAATGATACGCTGCGTTACTACCGGCCAAATGTTGAAGGTTTACTTACCAAATTCCACAACGATCATGTTTCTGAAACCGTTTGGATTGATTGGATAAGCCGCCAAACCAATACAGATCGTGAACAATTTCTGTTTGGTTTTTCTGGAAAATACCAGCCATTTTTAAACGGGCCATTTTATCTTTCGCACTATTTCTTTATGCTGCATGATGCCGGGCCGGCAATAGCTATCCCTAACGATCATATACAGGATAACGGTGCGGCGCAGGTAAAGCTTGGCTTAAACTTTAGTCATAAAACTTTTCTTGATTCGTTAAGCTTTGAGGCTGGCGGCATGCTTTCATTAGAGCGTACCCGTGGTATTGATGGGTTTCAAAAACCTGTAGGCTTTGTTGCTAATGCTTATTTAAGCTACAAGCGTTTTGCCCTGTTTGATGAATTTTACAAAGGTGACGGGCACAACATTACTTTTGGCGATGCCTATTATCAGAGAAAAACTTATAATCGCCTTGATATTATATTCACGCCATTCCTGTATAATGGGTTGCGCGGGCAATTTATATTAAGTCTGCACCAAACACCTGGTTATTTCAGCAATCAGGAAGCTTTTAGGTTAACGTATGATATTGGCCGCAAACGTTTATTAAAGTTTAAGGACTAAGATCTAAAGAAAAACTTTTATTTTTGCGCCTTCCACCGTTGCAATATCTGCCCCCATGCAACACGGTTCGGAACTTTATTTCTATTTCATTTATTTACTTTTTATGAATAACAAAGTATTATCATTACTGCTATTTATTACTTTTTTAGCACCCTGTAAACTATTCGCGCAGGAAAATCAATTTTCAGGCTGGGCAGCCATATTTCACACACAACGGTTTTCTAAACATTGGGGGGCATCTTTCGACGGGCAATTCCGGTCGGCCAATCATTATGATTTTTTACGCAATGTTTTGCTGCGTCCTTCGGTTAACTATTATTTTGATAAAAATAAAATGGCTGCTTTGGGTTATGCTTATATTGCCACCAATGGCAGAACTGCTACCGGCGACCATACCTATCGCCCGGAGAGCCGTATATGGCAGCAAATGATCATTAATCAAAAACTTGGTAAAGCCACCGCATTACAACATCGTTTTAGGCTGGAGCAGCGTTTTTTAGGGAACACTACGGCGCATAATGATCATTATTTTTCGCAGCGTTTACGATACTTTGCACGCGCGGTAGTTCCCTTTAAGCACGATTCTGTTTTTACCAAAGGTCCTTTCATCGGCCTGCAGAACGAGGTGTTTGTAAATGTCCAAAACAAGGCTAAGGTGAACAAGCATTTCTTTGATCAGAACCGGGCATATGTTGCTTTTGGTTATCGCATCCGCAAGGAAATTGATGTTGATCTGGGCTATTTAAATCAATACACCAAACACGCCGAAGCATATACTGTAAACCACATATTGCAACTTGCTTTTTATACCCGGTTTTAAAATCATAGAATAAGCACGGCAAATAAGCGTTAAAGATTTTTATTAACTTGGCATTATGCCTACACTTAGCAATGATCAGCATATAAGGCAACTGGCCAGTTTGGAACTCCTTGCACGGCAAGTGGTAGAAGGGTTTATAACCGGTCTGCATCAAAGCCCGTTTCATGGCTTTTCTGTGGAATTTGCCGAACACAGGCTTTATAATAATGGCGAATCAGTTAAAAATATTGATTGGAAACTGCTGGCTCGCACCGATAAGCTTTTTGTAAAACAGTTTGAAGAGGAGACCAACCTGCGTTGTTATTTGCTGCTGGATACGTCGTCATCCATGAATTTCCCGGAAACGGGTATGAATAAGCTACAATTTTCGGTTTATGCCATTGCCTCGTTAATGTATCTTTTCAAAAAACAGCGCGATGCCTTTGGGTTATGCCTGTTTTCTGATAAAATGGATTGGATGAGTCCCGCCCGTTCCACATCGTCACATTTATTTTATTTGTATGCCGAGTTGGAAAAAATGTACAACAATCCCAAGGAAAACACGGGTACGAATATATCACAGGTGCTGCACCATATAGCCGGCGAGATACATCAGCGGTCAATGGTTATTATATTCAGTGATATGCTGGAGAATAGTTTAAATGAGGATAAAATGCAAGCATTGTTTGCTGCCATACAACATTTAAAATATAAAAAACACGAGGTGGTAATTTTTAATGTTACCAGCAAACAGCAAGAGCTGGACTTTAATTTTGATAACCGTCCGCACCATTTTGTTGATATGGAAACCGGTGAGCAGGTAAGGGTGCATCCCAATAAAATAAGAGATAGTTACCGCGCATCGTTACAGGAATACCGCCACCAGCTGGAACTTAAATGTGCCCAATATCACATTGATATTATTGATGCTGATATTAACCAGGGCTACAATGAAATTTTAAGGGAATATCTTATAAAAAGAAACAGTATGATCTAAGCATCCTCATTAAACTCTTTTATTTATACCAATCAATATTTAATAGCTATTAAAAAAAAATTAACATCAAAATTGATTTTTTACTTACATAATGACAACCAATATACATTTGGGCAAAGATTTTATTAAATAATAAAAATCAATTCGTCTTTAATGGTGTTAATGAATTAAACGTATTTTATACAGTATGAGACTTTCCATTGAAAGAAAACCCATAAGAGTAAATCCGGATCCTAAGCGTGTTATAGCAAGATTTTTTTTCAACGGGAGTGACCGGGCTAAGGAGGTATTACAACGTGTGATGAGTATAAGTGAAGAAACAGCATTTGGCATTGTATCGCCATTATTGCAGGAGTATTCTAAACGCCACCGTAATATAACCCGGGTTTTAAACCGCCATTGCAGCAAGTTAAAACCCTTATTTGCCGAGCTTGAAATTGATTTTGATACCCTTACAGTTAACCGTAAGCTGTTAATAGGCTCCTACTTTACACACGAATACTCTATTGAGTCGGCCGCATTCTTTAACCCATCAATTGTTGAAGACCCTGACCAAACAGAACTGGAAGAAGGGGAAAGACGGGTAGTTATCAGTTTCCGTGCAGTGGGCGAGGGGCACATTTCATCCATTACCTTCCGCAGGGCTTTAATTGATAAGTTTAATAACATTACCGTATTACCTGCCGGTAATTACATTGATGAAGCCGAGATTGTACGAAACGCGGTTTATAACAAAAAACTGTTTTTTGATAAGGCAGCTATCACCCAAATCAATATTGATGTTTTAAGTGAACTGGAAGATAAGCTCGACCATCACTTTGAGTATTCTAACCTGCGCCGTATTATTATTGATTCGCAAAAGCTGCAGGAAAGCGATATGAAAAAGCTGGAGTATGATAAGGTGCTTTGGCTGGCCGATTCGTACTACGAGATTGTATTTTCGCTGGATACCGATATATCTGACAGGGTTATCTTCCCTATATCTGAATACGAACGTAAGGGTATTGAAGATGCCCGTTTTGTGCAGTTTGTTAATGACGATGGCAGTTCGGTTTACTACGCTACCTATACGGCCTATGATGGCTCATTGATAATGCCTAAGCTGTTGCAAACCAATGATTTTTACAATTTTAAAATAATGCCTTTATACGGAGCAGGTGCGCAAAATAAGAACCTGGCGCTGTTCCCGCGTAAAATAAATGGTAAGTATGTGATGATCTCACGTATTGATGGGTGCAATAACTACATCATGTACTCTGATAAAATAAACATTTGGGAAAAACCCCAACGCTTGCAGCAACCTAAGTTTACCTGGGAATTTGTACAGATAGGTAACTGCGGTTCGCCAATTGAAACTAAGGACGGCTGGATAGTAATAACCCACGGTGTGGGCCCTATGCGCCGTTATGTGCTGGGTGCAAGCCTGCTGAAGCTGGATGATCCGGCTGTAGAGATTGGCCGCCTTAAAGAGCCGTTACTGATACCCAATAGTGATGAACGTGAAGGTTATGTGCCAAACGTGCTGTATTCCTGCGGATCAATTGTGCATAACAACAAGCTTATTATTCCTTACGGGATATCAGATTCATCAACCTCATTTGCCGAAGTTGACCTTGATGAGTTGTTAGCTAAGTTTAAGGAGGACGGGAT
>JAQBNY010000214.1 GCA_028288315.1 Mucilaginibacter sp. | reverse complement strand
ACGAACTGGCCCTGCAGGGAAAGCACAACATCTATAACTCAATGGCATCAGGTATTGTTGCCAAGGTGCTTGAGCTACGCAACGAAACGATGAGGGAGAGCATGGGTAACTTCCGCAATATTGAGCACAGGCTGGAGTCGGTTGGTAAAATATCAGGCATTAGCTTTATCAATGATTCAAAGGCCACCAACGTAAACTCTACCTGGTATGCCCTGGAAAGCATGACAACTGATGTGGTTTTAATTATGGGTGGTGTTGACAAAGGCAACGATTACAGCATGCTTAAACAATTGGTTAAGCAAAAAGTAAAGGCTATAGTATGTTTAGGTAAAGACAACAAGCGCATACATGATGCATTTGAAGATGATGTAGAGATAATAGTAAACACATCATCGGCTGCAGAAGCTGCACAGATAGCCTATCATTTGGCAGAGAAAGGCGATACCGTATTGCTATCACCTGCATGCGCAAGTTTTGATCTGTTTAAGAATTATGAAGACAGAGGCAGGCAATTTAAAGAAGCGGTAAAAGAATTATAAGGCATGAATCAAATACTCAATAACGTAAAGGGCGACCGTTGGATATGGCTTATTGTCATATTACTATCGGTATTGTCTTTGCTGGCTGTTTACAGCTCTACGGGTACGTTGGCTTACAAACAAGGTAAAGCAAATGAAACGTATTTGATAAAGCACATGGCCATGATATTGGGAGGTATAGCGCTCATGTATGTATCGCACCGGTTAGATTATCGCTGGTATGCAGGTATTTCAAAAATACTAATGGTAATTACAATTCCTTTGTTGCTATATACTTTGCTGTTTGGTAACCACGTGAACGATGCAAGCCGGTGGATAGCTATACCAGGAACCGGTTTAACCTTCCAAACCTCCGATTTGGCTAAGCTGGCATTAATAACCTACCTGGCAAGAACGTTATCGCGTAAGCAAGAAAATATTAAAGATGTAAAGCAATCCTTCATTCCAATAATGGGGTCGGTTTGTGTGGTATTTATATTGATAGCGCTGGCAAATCTTTCTACAGCGTTGATGCTGTTTGGTGTAAGCATTTTATTGCTGATAATTGGCCGTATCAGTATCAAACAAATAGCTGTGGTTTGCCTTGCAGGTGCCGTGTTGTTAACAGGAGTAGTAATGTTGGGCCCGCGTCGTAAAACATACATTTCGCGTATCCATGCGTTTATGCACCCCGAAACTGCTAATAAAGATAAATCGTTCCAGTCAGATCACTCCAAGATAGCTATTGCCACTGGTGGTGTGTTAGGTAAAGGGCCTGGAAACAGTACAGAGCGTAATTATTTACCACACCCTTATTCGGATTTTATTTACGCGACTATTGTTGAAGAATATGGTTTAATAGGTGGTTTTATGCTGGTGGGTATTTATCTTTTTTTGTTATACCGATGTATAAAAATTGTCACGAAAGCGCCAAAAGCGTTTGGAGCATTGCTGGCAGCCGGCTTAAGCTTTAGTTTAACTATACAAGCCTTTGCCAACATGGCGGTAGCAGTAGGTTTGGGTCCGGTAACAGGGGTGCCATTGCCATTGGTAAGTATGGGTGGTACATCCATACTCTTCACAAGTATAGCATTTGGCATCATACTATCGGTTAGTCGTGATATTGATGAGCCAAAGAAAGTAGTTGTAGGAGAGATAAGGGAAGCATAATTGAGATTTCGGATTTTTAGAGTTTAGTATTTAATATTTATCAGGATGAGCAAAAGAATTATCATTAGCGGCGGCGGTACAGGAGGACATATCTTCCCTGCTATTGCTATTGCCAATGCTTTAAAAAAGCTTGATCCTGCTACAGAGATATTGTTTGTAGGTGCAAGCGGCCGTATGGAAATGGAAAAGGTTCCGGCTGCTGGTTATAAAATAATAGGATTGGATATTCAGGGGATACAGCGTAAATCCCTCTGGAAGAATGTAATGTTCCCAATTAAGTTACTAAAGAGTGTGCGTAAGGCCGTTCAAATAATTAAAGATTTTAAACCCGACGCAGCGGTTGGTGTGGGTGGTTATGCCTCAGGGCCGTTATTATACGCGGCATCGTTAAAAGGTATCCCTACATTAATACAAGAGCAAAACTCTTATGCTGGCATTACCAACAAATGGTTAGGCGCAAAAGCAAAAAAAATATGTGTGGCCTTTGATGGTATGGAGAAATTTTTCCCGCACGATAGGATCATTAAAACCGGCAATCCCATACGCAAAGAATCAGTAAATATTGACGGCAAGCATATACAGGCCCTGGAGTTATATAAACTGTCGTCATTCAAAAAAACAATACTGGTAACCGGAGGAAGCCTGGGCGCACGTACATTAAATAATAGCATACTGGCAGGTGTTGATAAATTAATAGCTGCCGATGTACAGGTGATATGGCAAACGGGTAAGTTTTATTACAAAACCGTATTGGAGCAATTAGGCTCCAACCATCATCCAAATATTTGTGTAGTAGAATTTTTAAGCCGTATGGATTTGGCTTATGCTGCCGCGGATATAATTATATCAAGAGCAGGCGCAGGTACTATTGCTGAATTATGTGTAGTTAAGAAACCGGTAATACTGGTGCCATCGCCAAACGTGGCGGAGGATCACCAAACAAAAAACGCGCTTGCATTAGTAGAAACAAACGCGGCAGTATTTGTTGCCGACAGGGATGCGGAAGCAAAACTGGTTTACAAGGCCCTGGAACTTTTAAATGATAAAGAATTGCAAAAAAGATTAAGCAATAATATTGGCAGGCTGGCCCAGCCCAATGCTGATGAGGTTATTGCAAAAGAGGTTATCCAAATAACAAACAACAATTAAATCGGCTAATCCCCACAGATGCGGGGTTAGCCTTTTTTAAAGGAGAAAAAATGGAATTAAGCAACATACAAAGAGTTTATCTAATTGGGATAGGCGGCATAGGCATGAGTGGCCTGGCACGCTATTTCCATCATTTGGGTTGCATTGTATGTGGTTATGACAAAACCCCTACACTGTTGACAGACAGCCTGCAAAACGAAGGGATACGCATAGTTTTTGAAGATAATCAAGACTGGATACCCATGAGCTTTCAGCAGCCATGTGATAGTACCTTGGTTATATTTACACCTGCTGTTCCCAAAGATTCTGCCATTTTAAATTATTTTCAGAAAAAAGGTTTTGAAATTCAAAAGCGCTCACAGGTATTAGGGCTAATTAGCAAGGGTATGTTCACTATTGCAGTGGCAGGTACGCATGGTAAAACTACTACATCGGGCATGATAGCACATATCCTGAAAGACTCGGGAAAGGATTGTTCAGCGTTTTTGGGTGGTATATCATCAAACTACCAAACTAATGTGCTTTATGGCAATAACAATATTGTAGTGGTTGAGGCCGATGAGTATGATCGCTCGTTTCTTACCCTGCATCCTGATATTGCCATTGTCACATCAATGGATGCCGACCATTTAGATATTTACGGCAACCATGCGCAATTAACAGAATCATTCCAGCTGTTTGCCTCACAAATTAAACAGGGTGGGGTGTTAATATACAAAAAAGGCTTGCCACTGGCCAAAGGCCTAACCTATGCTATTGATGAGCAGGCTGGTTCTGTAGCATCAAATATCCGTATTGAGGATGGTAACTTTTATTTTGATTTTAATAATGCCAGCACATCAATCCCCAATATAAAAATGGGTATTGCCGGTGTGCATAATATTGAGAATGCTACGGCTGCTATTGAAGCGGCCCTGCACTTAGAGATATCGCCTGATGCTATACACGAGGCACTGGGCTCTTTCAAAGGCATTAAACGCAGATTTGAATACATTGTAAGGAATGACAAGTATGTTTACATTGATGATTATGCGCACCACCCCGAAGAATTAAGGGCTGCCATAACATCAGTAAAAAAGCTGTATCCTAATAAAAAGCTGACGGTTATTTTTCAGCCGCACCTGTATACCCGTACGCGCGATTTTGTGGATGGCTTTGCCGAAGTGCTTGACATGGCCGATGAACTTTTATTGCTTGATATTTACCCTGCCCGCGAGCTGCCGATAGAAGGGGTGACCAGCGAAATGATTATTAGCAGGATGAAATTAGCAAACAAAAGAATTTGCGGAAAACAAGAGAGTATTGAAATAGTAAAGAGTGAAATGCCCCCGTTGTTGCTAACCGTGGGTGCAGGAGATATTGACCAATTGGTTGAACCTTTAAAACAGGCTTTAGAAAATGTTTAAGAAACGCATTTGGAAACCACTGCTTATTGGCCTCGGCTGGACTATTTGCCTGGCTGGCTTGGTGGTGCTTATGAGTTTCATTCAGGTGAAAAAATCTGAAATGGTTTGCAAGGCCATTAAGGTATTTATACCGGGTAATCAGTATTTTATTGACAGGCAGGAGATAGATAACATTTTGGAGATGAGCAGCCATACATTGGTTGGCCGCCGTATTGATAATATTAACATTCACGAACTGGAAAATAAACTGAAGGTTAATCCATTTATTGAGTTTGCAAAGGTTTATGTTGATATGGATGGAACTATACATGTAGAGGTTAGTCAGCGCCAGCCAATTCTGCGTATCGTGAACCGATTCGATCAGGATTTTTATGTAGATCAGCATGGATTGAAAATGCCGCTATCGCAAAACTTTACCGCAAGAGTGCTTGTAGCCAATGGTTTTATTGATGAGCTTTTTGCCAACAAAGTTGATTCATTGC
>JAQBNY010000191.1 GCA_028288315.1 Mucilaginibacter sp. | reverse complement strand
CTCTTTTCCCATCTATAAATTCTCTTATGGTATGTCCGGGTTTTGTCAACAGCTGTTTGATGGTGTAAAAAATACCATTGTCAAAATGAAAAAGTCCATGTTGTAAATCATGCCAAATATAATGCAGGGTCAATCTGTGGGTATTAGCAGCTTGTCCGCAATGATTACAAAAGTTGCCATTGAACTGGTGATTACAGTTTTTGCAAATAATTGTATTCGCCATATTCGTTTATTTCCTTTTAGGTGAAATTTGCCGCTAACTGATTTACATATAAACCGACTTGGATATATATATATCATTTATGTTAAGCAATTTAATACTTAATTTTCTGACATTCAAACAATATGACAAGCTGCATGCTGGTACATGCCTAATTATAATGCTATTCAAATTTTATTATGAAAATTATAATTTGATACATTAATATGCACAATATTTGACTATACAGTAAATTGGGGAGAGGCCCCCTGCATCTGAATAGCCTTTTTATTTCTTTTGCGAGAAAAGCCATGGTATCAGGCCAGGTTCGGCAAAGGCGTGGTTCCAGCTGTTATGATCATCATTAGGGTATACAGTAAATTTGGGGGAGGCCCCTGCATCTTTAAGGGCGCTAACCACAGCTTCTGAATGAGTAAAAGGTACAACACTGTCTTTAGCCCCATGAAAAATCCATAACGGTACTTTTTTAGCGTACTTTTTAACGTTATTGGTATTATCGCCACCGCAAATGGCAAATGCTGCGGCAAATACATTTGGTTCACGCCTTAGAATTTCAAGCGTACCCATACCTCCCATTGATAGCCCGCCTATATAAACTTGCTTTCTATCAACATAAGGCTTATCCAAAAACTGATCTACCATGCCCATTAAAGCACTCATAGCACGGGTTGGTTCACCTCCTTCAATAAAGTTGAACCTTCTTTTACCAGCTGCGGTGTCAATTTTAACGTTGCTCCAATAACTATCCTTAGGGCACTGGGGAAATATCACAATTGCCGGATAGTTTGCCCGGATGGTATCATTTAAAAACAATGCCGGCCCATAAGCCAGTTGTGCATCGTTATCAGTGCCCCGCTCGCCTACTCCATGCAGTATAATTACAAGTGGGTATTTCTTTTTAGGATTAAGATTTTTAGGAAACAGGATGCGGTAAGGAAGGGTATCTTTTTTGCTGATGAAGCTTCCTCTGTCAAATGCTCCGTTAGTTTGGGCCTGTACTAAAAAAGGAAATGCCAGGTACATAATACCCAGCATTCCTAAAACTATTAATTTTTTTATGGTCATTGATATCGGGTTGATGTTAATAATTGCAGTATGTAATACAACCTACTGTCGGTATTGTTAACGCAAAATAGACTTTTTTTGATATCAACTTAAAAAATTACCTCAATAATTTAATTCTTACTCAATGCCGGACTTTGAAAATCAAGCTTTTTAAGCCCACGCTGAATTTCAGGACAGCTCATAAATAAATTCCACAACAGGCCCGAGCGATGATTCTCTATCATTACAACAATAGGACCCTGATCAATAGCCAGGTATGATTTACCGTACCAGTTTTTTGATTCGCTAAAGGCATCCGTAAAGCCATATTCGCCCCAAATTTTATCGCCCAGGTCATAATAAAAATGGCGCAGGGCTTTCATAGAATATTCCGGTGTGTATGGGAAGGCAGATAAAGCGGCTGTTGGTGAAATAACTCCAAGATCATTTGTAGGCGAGTGTGCATTGTAGCCTTCATAATTATCGCTTGCTGTTAATCCCCAGCAGTTTTCGCCGTACCCTTTAAATTTTTTAGGGTTATCAATACAATAGGCCCTGTTAATGAGCGTGTGGTTTACATTTTGTTCCCAGTAATCGGCATATTTATCTTTTAACCCTTTAGGGTTTAGGCCCATAAAGGAGTATTGCGAAAAGAAAAGCGGGCCACCATAATCAAAGCCCAAGGGCAATTTATACCCGTAGAAAGTTTTACCGTTCTTAAAGAAATCGCTTTGTGCCCAGCCCCGGTCATAAATATCGGCGCTTACCGGATAACGGTCGGCAGATTCAGCAAGTATATAGGTGATTAAACACTCGTTAAAACCACGAATAGGAAAGTTCATGGCCCAACCATTATTGGGGCTCCAGTGCCAGTATAAGTTATCCCGGCCCTCACGAGTATACCAACTCCATTCTACTTCCCCCCATAACCAACTAATCACATCACGTATGCGGCGCTCTTTAGGATCAGTGCCTTTAAAGTATTGTTTGGCGCATAATAAACCTTCAAATAAGTAAGCAGTTTCTACCAGGTCGCCTCCATCATCCTTGCGGCCAAAACGGATAGTTTTACCTGTTTCACCATTAAGCCAGTGAGGGAAAACACCATGATAAGCATCTGCACGATATAAAAATTCAACAATCTTAACCATGCGGTTAACAGCCTGATCATGAGTGATAAATTTGCGATGATCGGCCGCAATTAAAGCCATAATGCCAAAACCAGAGCCGCCTGTAGTAACCACCTCGTTACCATAATCAAAAGCTACATTGCTGCGTTCGCGGGCAAGGCCGCTTTTAGGGTGCCCAAAATCCCAAAAGTAACGGAACGTTTGGCGTTGCACTACATCTAATAAGGCACTATCAGAAAGGCCTTTAATAATGCCAATAGGTTTTATACCGTCACTTGCAATAGCAGGTTTGTCCTTTTTTTGAGCCATGCCATAAACGCCAATCAATAACAGGCATGCAGATAATAATATTTTTTTCATTAATAGTTTGTGGGATAAATATAAAAAAGGTTGCCCTCCCATACTACGGGACGGGCAACCTAACTCAAATTAATTATTAATAACCAGGGTTTTGCTTTAAGCGCCCACCGCTTAAATCAATTTGTGTTTGGGGTATTGGGAATAATGCTGCTCTTGGTACCCATGTTTTACCATGCGCTGCAAATGCTGCTGCTGCACGGCCGGGTTGCACCGCATCCTGACGAATTATGTCAAAGAAACGGTCATGCTCTTCGGCCATTTCCACACGGCGCTCATGCCATACATTTAATAAGGTTGGAGCCACCGGCGCTAATTTAGCACGTGCACGCACTGCAGTTAAGGCTGTACTTGCTGCACCCGGGTTGCCAATTTGTATGGCAGCTTCGGCGTTTATCAGCAATATATCGGCATAACGTAAAATACGAACCTGTTTTGGTAAACGGTCTGTATTGCCACCGCAATTATCCTCGGCAGTACGGCTGTGGTAAGCTTTGTAGCTATAGCGGTCGTTTTGAACAGAGTCACGACTTGGAATACGGAAGCCGTCAAATAATACAGTTCCGTTTGGTTGAATAGTAAGTACTGTTGCAGCTTGCCTTACATCGTTAGGCTCATACTCGTTAAGCAAACTTTGTGAAGGGTTGTTAAATCCAAAGCCCAAATCGGCCCAACCTCTTTTACCACCGGCACGTGGACCCTGTGAAACGGTATAAAGGTTAATTCCGGCGGTACAGCTTTTGTTAATGCCTGCCTGTATCTCAAATATAGATTCATTGTTGTTATTACCACCGTCGCCGTTAACTGCTTTTTGTCTCCATATAAGCGAGTAATCATTCACCAATGAATATTTACCACTGGTAATTACAGCGTTTGAAAGGTCATATGCTTTCTGGTAATCTTTCATATATAAATAAACTTTAGCTTCTAATGCTTGTGCGGCTGTTTTAGTAGCACGGCCAACATCTGTATTACCTTTATCAGGCAGGTTAGCTGCAGCAAAATCAAGGTCGGCTATAATGAATTTATATATCTCATCTACAGTGGCGCGGGTTTGATATTTATCCTGGTTAGCTTCGCTTGCTAATGGTAATTTATCTAAAAGCGGCACACCACCATAAAGACGAACCAGGTTAAAGTAGAAGTAAGCCCTTAAAAATTTCGCCTCGCCTATGAGGGCGTTTTTAGTAGCGGCATCAAACTGGGCTGCATCTAATTTATCTAACGCCTGGTTGGCACGGGCAATACCCTGATAGTGGCCTGTCCAAACATTGTTTACTACGCCGTTTGTAGACGAAGTGGTTAAATTATCAATTTGCAGGGCGTCTCCATAATCCAGCGGCTCACTACCTTTGTCGGCATCGTCCGAAGCAATATCGGTCATGATAACAAACTGAAAACTATCAATATCCGGCTCAAAACCGCCAATGTAAAATACATTGTAAATACCGGTAACCAGGTTTTTGGCCTGTATCGGATCGTTTGCAATCTGCTCCTGGGTTATTTGGCCCTGCGGTTGTACATCCAGGTAGTTTTTACAAGCACTAAAAGTACTTGCTATAACAGCTGCACAAATAAATAGCAGTGTTGAATGTTTTTTATATATCTTTTTCATATTACAATAGCGTTAAAATTGAACATTTACACCAAATGCAAAAGTGCGCGTTACCGGGTAATTGGTAGCATCAATACCTGATGTTAAAATATCGGTATTAAATAACTCCGGCGATGAGCCACTGTAGCGTTTAGCTGTAAAAAGGTTTTGTGAGGTTAAATACACCCTGAACTTTGAGATGCCTGTTCTTTTTAACATGTTAGTTGGCACAGTGTACCCCAGTGTTAAATTGTTTAACCTTAAAAACGCGCCCGATTCAATAAAGTAGGTTGATGGCGGGGTGCTTTGACTAATAACATCAGGGTTAGTTGATGATGGGTTAGTTGGTGTAAAGCGACTGTTAGCATAGCTGGCCTCAATATTATCATTTGCATTGCCCCTCGAATTCTTTTTACCATTGTAAATTTTGTTGCCCCAATTGCCATAGAAATCGGCACTTAAGTCAAAGCTGTAATAGTTTACGCCAAAATTAAATCCGCCAAAATATTTAGGCTGGTATGAACCTGCATAGATACGGTCGTTAGCGTCAACCTTACCGTCACCGTTTGTATCGGCATATTTTAAACCACCAACATGTTTCGCCTCGCCAACATCGTAAGTTGGTGCTGCATCAACCTCTGCCTGGTTTTGAAATACACCAATAGCATTCAGTACATAGTAACTTGCAATTGGTTGGCCATTATCTGTACGGGTAATGGTTTGCGAGTTAGCGCCACCTGCATTAAGTGCCTGGCCGCCATTTAAGCCCGTAATAGTGTTTTTGTTATAGCTAATATTAGCACCTACATTGTAAGATAAATGCTCGTTAATGTTATCTCTCCATCTTAGGGCAAACTCAATACCTTTATTTTGATATGATGCTGCGTTGGTAATGTAGCGGTTATCAGGGTCGCCCAATATGCCCGGAAGAGTTACATAGGTTAAAGCGTTGTTTACTTTTTTATTGTAGTAATCCACCTCACCTGATAAGCGGCTGTTCAGGAAAGCAAAGTCCAAACCAATATCTAATTGCCTGGTAGTTTCCCATTTTAGGTTAGTGTTTTTGATGTCCTGGATAATGGTACCGTTTGCCAATGTACCATTGTTGAAGTAGTAAGGCTGATATGGCAAGCCTGTTACAATAAATAATGATGGATCGATATTATCATTACCCAACTCACCATAGCTACCACGAAGTTTTAACTGGTCAAAAATTCCGCCTTTTATAAAGTCCTCTTCGGATATTACCCAGCCTGCGCCAACAGTATAGAATGTGGCATATTTTTGGCTGAATTTAGAACTGCCGTCACGGCGAATAGAACCGGTTACCAGGTATTTGCCGGCATAATCATAATTAACACGGCCAATGAAAGATTGGCGGGTAAACAATGATCCGTTATTTTTGTCTACCGCATTTAAATCAGGATTACCCAAGTCTAAAAACCATTGGTTCGGATCGGCAGGAACATCAATACGTGAGCCGTTGATAAAGTTTGAACGTGCTTTTTCTGTAACAATACCGCCTAAAATTGTAAAATGGTGTTGGTTAAATGTTCTGTCAAAAGTCACCGTATTGTCCCACTGGTACTGGTACGAATTATCATTCTGTACAAATAACGTGCTGTTAGGTTGGCGCTGATTACCGCCGCCCACAGTAAATGTACTGCCATCATTATTAAACAGGTAACCGTAATTTTTTTGGTTGTTGAAACGGGCATCAAGGTTAAATGCGGAGTGGAATGTTAGCCATTTTACCGGGTTATAATCGACTGCCACATTACCTTGCACACGGTTGTTAAGAGTGAAATTGTTGGCTTTATCTAATTGCAGTAATGGGTTACCTACGTTGCCCCAGGCTGATGTATTGCCATATAAACCGTTTACTATTGATGGAATTATTGGTGCAGCCCTGTAAACATTGCCATATATGGCGCCAATGTCAACCGCCCTTTCTGCACCACGGGTTAATGATAACTGATCGCTAAAACGCAATTTGTCAGATATTTTTACATCATTATTGGCACGAAGCGAAAAACGCTGGAAATTATTGGTTTTAATAACACCGTCCTCATCATAGTAGTTGGCACTTATAAAATAAGTGCTTTTATCGCCACCGCCTGCAACAGATATGTTATGATTAGTATAAAAGCCTTTGCGGGATACTACATCGGCCCAGTTGGTAGTTCCCGGTATAGTTAACGGCGACTTATCATCGGTTGCTATTTTACCTGGACTGGCTACATTTAAATAATCAACATACTGTTGCCTGTTGGCTAACTGTATTTGGCTGGCAATTTCTCTGAAGCCTACATTAGCATCATAGCTAACAACAGCGGGGCCGCTTTTACCTTTTTTAGTGGTAATAATAACCACACCATTAGCACCACGCACACCATAGATAGCAGCAGATGCATCTTTTAATACATCAAGGCTTACTATATCGGCGTTGTTAATGTTACGGATATCATCAGTTAATACTCCGTCAACTACATACAATGGATTTGCACCTGCAAGCACAGATCCTGTACCGCGTATACGCAAAATAGGTGCCGCGTTTGGCTGACCAGATGATAATACCTGTACACCGGCAACTTTACCCTGTAAGGCTTGTGTTGGTGTTTGTACGGGTTGCTTAGCCAGCTGATCTCCGTTTACGCTGGCTACAGAGCCGGTAACATCGCGCTTACGTTGTGTGCCGTAACCTATTACAACCACTTGTTTAAGTTCATTAGCCTCGGCTCTTAATTGAACGTTTAAAGTGGTTTGGCCATTAACTGGCAGGGCTTGGGCACTGTACCCAATATAGCTGAACGTTAATGTTGCATTTGCTGGTACAGATATTGAGTAAGTACCATTTACGTCAGTTTGGACACCGTTTGCAGTTCCTTTTTCGCCAACACTTACACCAATAAGGCTTTCACCAGTAGCAGCATCAGTAACTTTACCTTTTACGGCAACGTTTTGCGCTATGGCTGTGTTAACAAAAAAGAAAAACAAAAGCATCAACCCTAAATGTGTAGAGATTCTCTTCATAGTGGTTAAATGTTAAGTATTAGAATAATTGGTTTTTCTGATGTCGAAATTGAGCAGTTATTATAATTTTTACAAATAATGCTACTCTACATTAATACACTATAAAATAAACACTTGCTCATGTGTTTTTGTTTTTGCATGTAATGTTTTCATTATCAGAATATTGTAATATGATAGTGTAAGATATACATACTACAATTGAGCAATGCTTGCGGAGGTAAAAAAAAATAGAATTGAGAGGTAATGATGTAGTATTATAACTCGATGAGAAACTCTACCAAGTTCTTATCATGCGGCAAATTGAGCTTTTTGCGCAACCTATAGCGTCTTATTTCTACACCTCTGAGAGAAATGTTTAATAAAGATGCCATTTCCTTACTGCTCATATTCATTCTTAAATAAGCACAAAGTTTAAGATCATTAGGCACGAGGTCTGGGTGGCGGTGCTTTAGTTTCTTAAAAAAATTCTCATGAGCTTCATTAAAGCTGCGTTCAAAAATATTCCAATCGCGCTCATCGCTCATGCCGTCGTCAATAACATTATGAATTTTTCTGAGCTGATCTTCTGATATTTTTTTGCCGTTGCTATCTTTAAAATTGTTGATCTCGTCACTTAATTTTTGCAACAACTCATTTTTGTAAACAATATTCATAGCAGAATTTGCAAGCTCACGATTCTTGCTTGCCAGATCTGCCTGTAACTGTTCGTTTTTAATAGTTACAATATGCTGCTGATTAATAATAGCTTCCTGTTTCAAAAACTCTTCTTTCTCACGCTGTAATTTATCATGAATTTCCTGCTGATGGCGTTTTAATTTAAGGCGATAATAATACCGTATAAAATACCACGCAGTAATAACCAACAGAACATAAAAAACTAATGCCACCTTACCCGCGTACCAGGGCGGCAATACTTCAAATGTAAATATGGAAGCAGAGGATATAATTTCATCATTTATTTTGGCTCTTACCTTAAATTGATAAGTGCCCTGATCAAGATTGGTAAATTCCTTTTGGCTTTGTGCAGACCAGTCAGACCATTGTCTTGAATATCCTTCCAGGTAGTACTGAAACTTGATTTTGGCCTGTTTGTAATAAGGCAGCGTATACGATATGCGGATGTTGTTTTGTGTGTATGGTATTTGCAAAGTATGCCCTATATCGCCATTCTCGGCCATTACAGATATTTTATCGGTAACGTTCTCTATTTTTCTGATAAGCACTTGAGGAGACTTGGTTTTGTTTTGGAGAAGCGCGTCCTCGTCATTCAGGATAACAAAGCCATCATCAACACTAATAAGGTAAATGGAATTATTGATAAGGTTAATGTTCTCATAATGTTGTACCATCTGGCCATTCAGTATGCTGAAACGATTGGAGTCGATAGATAATTTGCCGGGTACAGACAGATCTGCCAGGGAAACACGTCCGTTGTTAACAAACCAGTATCTTTTACCAATGGCAGGTATTAATTTGCTGGATGATGAGAAGGTGCCCAGTTTTTTGTTAAGCTGCACATATTTTTCAAAACGGTCGGTAATGTCATCATAAACATAAAAGCCAGCGTCTGATGAGAATACTACCCGATTATCCAAACTAAAAACGTTTACGTTATAACTGCCCGGCAAACCTTGTTTTTCATCGTAATATTTTACAGATGTAGCCCGCTGCAAATCGGCGCTTAAGGTTAATTTATATATGCCCTTATAAGCATGGCTAACCCATATTTGCCCTTTGCTATCTCGTTCAACATAACGTGATGGCTCCCCAAAGTTGGCTATTTTATGGTCAAACACCCAGTTGCCTGCTTTGTCTTTACGGTAAACAACAAGGCCGGTGTATGTGCCTTGAATAAGTTGGTGATCGTTTAGTTTCTTGATGGTCCAACCTCCGTTTATAGCTGATATTTTATTGATAGTGCTGCCGTTTACCTGGTAAGTACCCGTATTGTGCCCGCAAAGCAAGCGCCCATCCTGTAAGGAGAGGTCCCAAACCTGCCCCTGCGAGCCAGGGATGAGTTGAAAATTAAACGACTGAAACAGGCGGTTAGTTGCAGGGTTTACCCAATCGCTATAGAATAGCCCCTGGTTTGTACCAAGATATATTTTGTTGTTAAAAATGGTGCTGGAATAAACAGTACCAAAGCGGCCGGTTTTGTCAAAGTAAAAATACAGAGGGGAGTTTACCTCAATGCGGTCAATGCCATTATCAAGCCCCGCCCAAAGATTTTGCTCGGCATCGGTATAAAGACTCAATACAGTATTATTTTGTAACCCGCTTGATTTATTAATATGCTGAATTACATTGCCCGTGGTATCAATAATAATAATGCCGTTTAGTATAGTGCCATAAGCTATATACTTGCCGGGAATGTAGGCGCCGTTGTTTAGCTGATAGGTTTTTAAAAAATCGTTAGCCTTGTTTGCCCAGGGTTTTATTGTAACGCCATCATAAATAAATAATCCATTTTTGGCAGTGCCGATAAGATATTTGCCTTTTTGATAAGGCAGTATAGACAGCACACCACTGTTACCTAAAATATTACTGCCCGGTACATAAACGAGTTTGTTATTTGTTAGTTTAAACAGCCCCGCATCAACCTGCTCAACAAAATAGCGACTGCCACATTTAAAAAAAAATAGGTAGGGTTTAGCCGCTTTAACAATTTCTATTTTTCCGTTAGCATAAATGAAGATAGAGCCAAACGATTGGAAAATAACCTTATTGCCATCCACATATATTTTCCATATCTCCTCGTTTAATAAAAATTTATCAGGCACTAAGTTGGTTAAGGAATGGTATTTTAAAAAACCGTTCAGGTTGTTTTCCCAATAGCCTAATTCGCCAAAGCCGCCTACATATATTTTGCCTTTGCCATCGGCCGCCACTGAACGTACTATTAAGTTATTAGGCATGTGGTGCAGTTGCCAGTATTTGCCATCAAACGCTAATAAGCCCTCTGCATTTCCAAAATACATTATGCCATGCTCATTGCGCGTTACAGACCAGTTTTGATTACCCGATTGGTATTGCGCCTTTGTGTAATTTTGCACATAGGGCACACCAATGCTTTTTATATCGGCAGCCTGTGCCCATACAATTATTGATAATAGGTGGGCGAAAAACAGTAAGTGTTTACGCATAGGTTTACGGAACGGCTTAATAGGCACGAAAATACGTTTTGCTAGCTAATAAACAGCAAAAAAGCTTATCAGGGTGTGATAAGCTTTTTATTATTACTCTGTAGCTAACTGTAGCTTGTTGCCTTTGCTGGTATTTATTGGCTGTGGAACTTTTACATAATAACCTGTACCATCATAAACCCTTTTGCGGGGATGGGCCTGGCAGGCACTGCTGCAACAGCCTTCCATTTTTGTACCGCATTCATCACACTGGGTAAAATGCTCGTTGCATTCAGGGTTAGCGCAATTGATCATTTTATGGGTGGTGGTACCACAGTTAAAGCATTTAGAAATAACAACCGGGTTAACACTGTTCACATCAACAGAGAGGCGATTGTCAAACACGTAGCATTTACCTTCAAAGTCTTCGCCGCCGGTTTCTTTGCCATATTTAATAATACCACCATGCAGTTGGTAAACATCACTAAAACCTTCATGCAGTAACAGGGCCGATGCTTTTTCGCATTTAATGCCGCCTGTACAATAGGTAAGTATTTTTTTGTCTTTATACTGAGCCAGCTCATTAATCATAGCCGGGAAATCGCGAAAGTTCTCAATATCCAGCGTAACGGCATTTTTAAACTTACCCAGGGAGTGCTCGTAGTTAGAGCGCACATCCAGTATCACCACATCATCGCGGTCTTTCATGTCCAAAAATTCTTTGGGATGCAGATGCTTGCCGGTTTTTTTTTGCGGATTGATCATATTAGGATCGCGCAGACCGGAGTGTACAATTTCTGATTTGTAACGCACATGCATTTTAACAAATGAAGGCTCTTCAACCTCGTCAATCTTAAAATCAATGCTGGCAAAACGCTCATCGGCATGAACGGTATCCATATATGTTCTACAAGATTCGGCAGTGCCGGAAACCGTGCCGTTCAGGCCCTCGTTAGCAACAATAATGCGCCCGGTTAAGCCTAAGCTTTTACAAAAATTTAAATGATCGGCTGCAAACTGCTCGCCATCGGCTATTGTTGCGTAACAATAGTAAAGGAGTGTATTGTATTTTGTCATAACCTTCATTGATACTGCTGCAAACAGTGTTAAATGAGGCGCAAATATAAATATTTATAGTTAATGGTAAAATGGTTGATTAGGTGAGTGGTTTTATTTAAGCAACTACTCACCTAATCAACCACTCACCAACCTTATCTTATCCCGTAAAATATCCTGAACCCTTGTATATACTTTTTATTTCCGGCATATGATACACCATAGTCAACCCTGAATATAAGGCGTTGCACCCCAATATATAGCTCTCTGTAATTGAGGTTGCCTTTTGTGCTTAAATAGTTAGCACCTATAATTTCTTCCAGTTTAAATTTTCTGATAAATGATATTTTATTAAGCAGCGAGCCGGCAAAATTGTGCTGGTAATGCGCCTCAAAAAAGGCTCCGTTTGTACTGTAGGTATAAAAAGGTAAAAAGTGGAAACTGCCGATATAGGTAGGGTCAAACGTGGTACCCTGGTTACCTAAGTAATGGTAGTAATCCATAAAATAAATGGTATTGTTATTAAAATAATCGCCCCCGGTTAATTTAAAGGATGAAAATCCTGATGTACCAATACGGATATTATACTGAGAAATATCAGCGGAAGCAAAATCATAATCAACATCAGAGCCGAATACACTTTTTATTCCCTTGCGATAGTTAATGGTAAGAGTTGGATATTTTGATGGCAAATTAAATTTACCGGTTGACCGTGTAATATATTGCTGGTTGAATGTAAAAGCTACCGAAGTGTTAAAGGTAAACGCCTGGTGCTGCGGGAATAAAAAAGACCTGTCATTAGCCGGCGTAAAAGTGGGCGCCAAAGGATTATTTGAAGTATACTCCCTTACTTTACTGGTAAATATATGGCCGTAGGCATTATTGTATAGTTGCGTGCGGCTGGAGTAACTTAAGCTCCCGCTCCATAGCACACCATTTGCTAATTCGCGTTGGTAACCAAAGCCACCAAATTGCGAGCGGTAGTATTTTACATAATTGTTTTCATACAGCAATGTACTCAATGTATTAAAGTACAAGGAGCGTGTGCCTACGTTATTTAGGTCGAGTACATCACTGCCAAAGTTTACCCAAAACTTAGCATTATGAAAAGGGTCGTTTTTGTACTCGGTTAATATATTGGCACTAAATAATTTATTGGCAAAACCATAGCGTAATGCAGGTGTAATACTCAATGAGCGGTAGTCATCTATCGTTTTTGTATACCGTACTTTTGCGTTTATGCCAAAACCCTCTACTGTGTTGTAATAAAACGTTTGTAAAAAAGGAAACACATAAAGCGAATCTTTATTGCTGCGGTTGCTGGCATGGTACCCAAAAATTAAATAACCGGGATAATTAATGTTGTTTTTGGTATGTTGAAGGTCATCTAAATAAGCATCGGTTTGTTTATAAGCGGCAATGCTGTCTTTTTTACTATAATCACGCGTTTCTTGCAACGTTAATGGCACAGGGCGGTTTTCATCCCAATAATTTTTGCTTTTAATAGTAGCAGCAGTATCAACCTTTAATACCTCGCCATTAAAATAACCTTCAGGAAAATTCTGGTTTATTTTATAATTGTTGTAGATACTCATATAGTACCCGGAAAAGTTAAATCCGAAAACACCGCCTACAAAGTTATACTGTACTGATGCAGGTAACCAAACACTATCACGAATAGGTACAAATTGCTGGCTTATTTCAATAGTATCTATCAGGTTAAGGTTGTTATTAGTATTGGTCAACATCAGGTCAACGCTGTAAATGCGTGATTCGTCCTGTGCTATATAAATATTGCCTCTAAAAACCGGGTCATGGGTATGTTTTGGTAGTAATTGTATCTTGTTTATAGTACGTCCGTTTGATACTGTAGACCCCATATACTTATAACGATAATAGGAAAAAGCATTTGATGCCACCGGCGATACAAAACCATGCGAGGCAAGGCCGTTAATTTGGATTATGTTATTATACAGGTTCAGTTGCAGATCTGATGCCTTTGTATAGCCAAATGCGGGATTTGTCCCAGCAATTTTTGAGGCAATTGTTATCTCTTTAAATTTATCGGGTTTTTGAAAATTGAACTGTGAAAACGACTCTGCCTGGTAAAGTATTCCGCGCCCGTTTGAATCCAGATCCAGCTGGCGGACAACCGCGCTGCCCATTAATGATTTTGGAGCTTTGGTTAACTTTTGTACACCTTTAATATAAACCGCGCATGAGTAAGTTTTAAACTCATCCAGATGCTTTTTGCGGTTTGCTAATACACTGTGCATAATAGCCATGCCCTTATCTGTTTTGCTGTTGTATTTGGTAGTATCTGTCAGCACAAATATCTCATTATCCAGTTGTACATTCAGCGTATCGTTATGATTGGTTATTGTAACCGGAATCATTTTTTCGCGGTAGCCTACAAAACGGTAAACAATATTATAAGTGCCGGGGCTAAGCTTAAACAGGTACTTGCCTTCTTCATTGGCAGTGGTGCCATAAGTGGAGTTACGTATATAAATAGATGTGAAAGATATGGGTTCGTTTTTTTGCCCACTAACACGCCCGGACAAGGTATACTGTTGCGCGGAAGCAGTGAATGCAGTTAGTATAAAAAAAATAAATAGTAAATGTGTCCTCATATGGCTTTTACATTTAATACTATTTATACTAAAATGTTTGTTAATAGCTGTAATATACTAAAAATGTTGCGCATTAGCAATTCAATTGCGGCTTAATGTTTAATTTTGGCGCTTTAAATCTATTTATATGTATAAAACGTTACAGCCGGTTTTACAGCAGGAACTTACAGATATTGAAAATGCCGGTTTATATAAAAGGGAAAGAATTATTACCTCGCCGCAAGGGGCTGATATAACCGTACAGGGTGGTAAAGAAGTAATAAACTTTTGTGCCAATAACTACCTGGGTCTTTCTGCCCATCCAAAAGTGATTGAAGCTGCAAAGGCAGCAATGGATACGCACGGTTATGGCCTGTCGTCAGTCCGTTTTATTTGCGGCACTCAGGATATACATAAAGAATTAGAAAAAAAGATAGCTGAGTTTTTAGGAACAGAGGACACTATATTATATGCGGCTGCATTTGATGCCAACGGCGGCGTATTTGAGCCGTTGTTTAATGAGCAGGATGCTATTATATCTGACGAACTTAATCATGCATCTATTATTGATGGTGTACGTTTATGTAAGGCCCAGCGCCAGCGCTACAAGCATGATGACATGGCCGATTTGGAAGAAAAGCTGAAAGCCACACAAGGTCTCCGTCACCGTATTATTGTTACCGACGGTGCTTTTTCTATGGACGGCACCATTGCCCAACTGGATAAAATATGCGCCCTTGCAGAGCAGTACAACGCTTTGGTAATGATAGATGAGAGCCATTGTAGCGGTTTTATGGGTAAAACCGGTCGCGGTACGCATGAGCACCATAATGTAATGGGTAAAATAGATATTATTACCGGTACATTAGGTAAAGCTTTAGGTGGTGCATCAGGCGGGTTTACATCCGGTCATAAAGAAATTATTGATATGCTGCGCCAGCGCTCAAGGCCCTATTTGTTCTCTAACACCCTGGCCCCTGCAATTACCGGTGCTTCCATAGCTGTCCTGGATATGCTAAGTGAAACCACCAATCTGCGCGATAAACTGGAAGCCAATACCCAATACTTCCGCGAGAAAATGACAGCGGCAGGCTTTGATATTAAACCCGGTGTGCACCCAATAGTGCCAGTGATGTTGTATGATGCCAAGCTGGCCCAGGAGTTTGCAGCCAAAATGCTGGAAGAAGGTATTTACGTAATTGGGTTTTATTACCCGGTTGTGCCGCAAGGTAAAGCACGTATCCGTGTACAGATCTCGGCAGCACATGATACGCACCATTTAGATAAAGCCATTGCGGCATTTACTAAGGTGGGCAAGGAGTTAGCGGTGATTAAATAATTACCCGTTATATTTGTAATCGAATTTTTTTTGAATAAGCTATAATAAATGCAAGCGCAGATAGACCAATATACAAACGAGATAAATGCTTTTTCGCCGGCAAATGCTGATGAGCTGGAAGCTTTTCGTATTAAGTTTTTAGGTACCAAAGGATTGATAAAAGATCTTTTTGAAGAATTTAAAACCGTTGGGCCAGAAGAAAAACGCGTTTTTGGTAAAGTACTTAACCAGTTTAAGCAACTGGCCGAAGCAAAGTATAGTGAGCTAAAAGAAGGGCTTGCATCCGAGATCGTAAATCCAAAATCAGAAATAGACCTAACCCTTCCGGGAGATGGTTTTGAGATTGGCTCACGCCACCCGCTTTCATTGGTGCGTAATGAGATCATTGATATTTTTAAACGCCTTGGTTTTGTGGTTGCAGAAGGACCGGAGATTGAAGACGACTGGCATAACTTCTCGGCGTTGAACTTTCCTGAAGAACACCCG
>JAQBNY010000161.1 GCA_028288315.1 Mucilaginibacter sp. | reverse complement strand
AAAATTACGATTACTTTTTTTACCTTATAGCATTAGTTTGCGGCATGTTCGTAGGCGCAATTGTTGAAAGAGGCTTTATTTGGATACCGGTAGGTGGTGTTTTTGGTTTACTTACAGCAGCTGTATTTCTTAAATTTTTGGTGAAAGGCCGTGAAGAGGTCTGAAAATAACGACCTCCCTTCTTTTATACGTAACTGGAACCAGTTTTACGGCATTGTTGTCGTATGGCTGGTTCTTTTAATTTTTATATTTTGGCTCATTACAAAATCTTTTGAATGAGCTTAATAGATTGGATAGTTTTAGGCGTAACACTGCTTGCCATAGTAATTTATGGTGTATGGAAAAGCGGCAGCAATAAAAACATAGCACAATACCTGGGCAGCCGTTCATTACCCTGGTACCATGTGGGGTTATCTGTAATGGCTACACAGGCCAGTGCCATAACCTTTCTATCGGCGCCCGGCCAGGCATATAGTGATGGGATGCGTTTTGTGCAGTTCTATTTTGGCTTGCCACTGGCCATGATTGTTTTGTGCATTACTTTTGTACCTATTTTTCACAAGCTTAAGGTATATACTGCCTATGAATTTTTAGAGAAACGGTTTGATCTGAAAACCCGTGTGCTCACTTCCTTATTATTCCTGATACAACGAGGCTTATCTACCGGGATAACTATTTACGCTCCTTCTATTATATTATCTGGCATATTACATATTAATACCACCTATACCACTTTATTTATAGGCGGGTTGGTTTTATTCTACACCGTTTACGGCGGATCAAAAGCGGTATCATACACGCAATTGCTGCAAATGACAATCATTTTTTCGGGAATGTTTTTAGCCGGGCTATTTGTAGTGATGCTGATGCCTGCCGATGTAGGTTTTATCAAATCCATTAAACTGGCCGGTAACCTGGGCCGCATGAATATCATCGACTGGAACTTTGATCCTGATAACCGCTATAATATCTGGAGCGGCATAATTGGTGGTTTCTTTTTGCAGTTATCCTATTTTGGTACAGATCAAAGCCAGGTTGGCAGATATTTAACCGGCAGTTCAGTTGGCCAAAGCAGGTTGGGCCTAATCATGAACGGGCTGCTGAAAATACCTATGCAGTTTTTGATATTACTGGTAGGTGTGCTTGTTTTCAGCTTTTATCAGTTTAACCGGCCGCCTGTATTTTTTAATAATTATGAGGTTGAGCAAGTTAAAAAGAGCGGCTATGCAACGCAGTATAACTACCTGGAGCAACGATATACCGAAGCCTTTAAACAGACAAGGATAAAGGCCGATGAATTGGTAAAAGCCATTGATAGTAACAACCCGGAGAAAATTTCGCATGCGCAGGATGCCCTGAAGCTGGCCAACGTACAGGCAGGTATCATAAGGCAGGATGCTATAGCGGTAATCAAAAAAAATAACGAAAAAGCCAATACGGACGATACCAATTATGTGTTCCTCACCTTTGTTACCCATTACCTGCCTAAAGGATTAATAGGTTTGCTTATTGCTATTATATTCCTGGCATCAATGGGCTCCACAGCAAGCGGACTAAACTCGCTGGCCTCAACAACTGTGGTAGATATTTATAAACGTATTATTAAACCCAATGCGTCTGATAAAAACTATGTGACTGCATCACGCCTGGCAACCATTTTTTGGGGACTGGTTTGTATTGTAATGGCACTTTATGCAAGTAAAATGGGTAATCTTTTAGAGGCGGTTAACCAGTTAGGCTCTTATATATATGGTACAATATTAGGTGTATTTGTGGTAGCCTTTTATATTAAACGCATAAACGGCACAGCCGTATTTATTGCCGCTGTAATTACCGAAGCCTTAATATGCGTAATGGGGTATTATAATGTGGTGGCCTACCTGTGGCTAAACGCAATTGGCTGTATTGGGGTCATAATAATTGCAGCATGTTTAAATGGGTTTGTAAAAAACAATAAGCCTATTGTTGAGTAGGTATTTCAGATGCTTTAAACAAAAAAGAGACGCAATATATTGCGTCTCTTCATAATGTATATTTTTAAATGCTTTCTTAATTTTTCGCTTGCCCTATAACAGCTTCATTAAGGCGAACATACTCATCATCATTGCTTTCTTTTGCTAATCGTACACCCTCTTGTGCAGTTGCAATGGCTTCAGCCTTTTTGCCTGTCTTTAGCAGAATGCGCGCTTTCCACAATTTATACCAGGGACCTTTTGGTTCTAATTTTTCAGCTTCTAACACCCAGGTCATGGCTTTGTTCAAATCCTTATCGTTCTCGTAATAATATTGTATGGCGTTAAAATAAGGTCTTTTTTTTATGTCACCCTTCATTAGTTTATCAATGTTGGCGGTTATCTGCGCGTCATCATCTGTTTGTATATGTATTGGCACTGCAGTATGGTCCCATACAATATAAAAATCGGTTGTTTTAGTGGTTGAGTTAGCAAATTGCATAGTCAATGTTTCACGCTTTTCTTTAACCTCAACCGGCTTTACTTTAAAACGTAAAAGGTCATCGGCTTGTTTATAGCTATAGGCGCCCCATTGTTTTGAGGTTTTGTTGAGGATAATTGTCCACATCTTTTCATCAGGGATGCTGAATAAAGAATATGTACCAGCCGGAACTTTGTTACCTTCTACAATAACGTTCTCATTAAAAGTAATTACAGTGGCCGCATTTGCACCGGTACGCCAAACTTCGCCATAAGGGTTAATGCCGCCAAATATTTTACGGCCCTTAACATTGGGGCGGGAGTAGGTAACGGTAATCTTACCCAAGCCAAAATCTTGTATAATAGTTTGGGTTGAACTGGATTCGGGTATGCGTGGTTCTTGTGCATAGGTTTTTAAAGTACCACATGCCATTAATATAGTAAACAGGTATATAAAAGTTTTTTTCATGTATTATTTTTTCCCACTAAGGTAATAATTGTTAAATGAATTTTTAATGAAATGGATTTATGAAGCGAGGGGGATGTAACTGGCCTAAAAAATAAAAGCCCCCCAGACTTGCTCCGGGGGACTTTCAACCTAAACCTTATCACAATTAACCGGTAAGTTTACCGGTCCGTGTTAATAAGTACAAATACTATACCAAACAACATAAATGTTCAAACTTATTTTAAATACCCCTCTAATTAACCAGCGAGGCATATAGCTTTATAATTCACATCGTGTCAAACAGACACATTTTCATGAATTGTATTAATTTCATACGTCAATCCCGACACTTATTCATGTTTTAAGACAGATTTGCGGCGCAAATAGGTGTCTAATAAAAACAATCCCATTACAACATCAAAAAACAAAAACCCTTTAATAACCGGGCCTGTAAAAAAATTTGTTACATGGTTAATGTTCAATTGGTCGGGTATTGTTATGCTGGTATCTGCAGTGTGCCAGTTAACGCTGCTTAAGACAAACATTACCAAAGAGGTTATGGTAACTATAAAAAATATAGTTATGCCTAATATAATATGTTTGTTTATGGCAGCTTTAAGCGGCTGTTGTGCATGCTGGGTACGTATGGTTTCCATTACATTGTAAGTAAAGGCCATTGATGGTTCATCAAGCTCCATGCTTGTAAATTCTTCATTAAGCTTTAACAGTTCATGATATTTACGCATGTAAACTTCATCTTTTGCTATAAGAATAGCTATTGCTTGCTGCTCTTCGGCAGTGCAGGAGCCATCAATGTAGTTCCAAAGCTTTTCTTCTATACTGTTCATATCAGTTCTTTAACTTCGTGTTTTAAATTACGCTCCAGCTTTTCTTTCAAACGCTGGCGCGCCCTGAATAGTTTTACCTTAACGGTGTTGGCCTCAATGCCCAAAACCTGTGCAATCTCTTCAAGTGATTGCTCGCCTTTATAAAACATGGTTATAATAGTAGCATCATCAGGCAATAACTGGCCAATAGCCTGGTTCAAATAATATGACCGTGATTTATTCTCAACGTTATTTTCATCATAACTACTTGGTTTATTTTCAATTTGTATAAATGTATCCTCATCATCAATAGACGAGGTATCTACCCGCTTTTTACGTAAAAAGGTCATGGCGGTAGTATATACAATGCTATACAACCAGGTACTGAATTTTGATTGCCGCTGAAAAGATGCCAGAGACCGGTATGCTTTTATAAAACAATCCTGCGCAATTTCTTCAGCATCTTCCCTACCCTTCGCAAAACGCATAGCCAGTGTAAAAACAAAACGCTGGTGCCGTTTAATCAAATCTGCATAGGCCGATTGGTTACCGCCAAGGGTTTGCTCAATTAACTCTATATCTGAAAGCTTGCTTTGCATATTATACAACCCCTATGACTACATGGCGGCATATTAGGTTACAAGTGAATTTACGATTTTAGAATTACGATTTATAATGTATGTGTGAGTTTATATATGTCATCCCTCAATCTAAGATCGTACTTCTAAGTTCTAAAATATTTCTTCCTTACGGTGTAACCTCATTAAAAAACGTGTGGTCATAACATACAAATACACCGTTATGGTGTTTAAGAAAAAAATAAACTACTTTAAAACTTAATATTATGGATACTGGAAATTTAGGTATTATGGCGGGGATCATCATTTCATTAGGCTTATTTGCAATGATCTTTGGAATATTTTATCTGCACAAGAGAGAGAAAATGGCAATGGTAGAACGCGGCATGGACCCAAGGAGTTATAAAGCGCAGCCCGCTCCTTATCAAAACTTAAAATGGGGTTTATTACTTATAGGCGCAGGCCTAGGTTTGTTTTTAGCTTACTTGCTTGACAATACCGTTTTTACAAGCAATCACAATGAGAATGAGGCTATTTATTTTGGATTGATAGCCATATTTGGCGGCTTGGGGTTAGTGCTTTCCTATCGTATAGAAAAAAAAGAACTTTACAACGATAATAATAAAACCGAATAAAGTATTTTAAGCATAAAAATGCTTACATCGCCTTACAAGAAGCGGTTCTGATTATATCAGAACCGCTTCTTGTATTACAAATATTTTTCTTTTAGAATTTTGATGTGATGCAGCTCATGCCCGGCGGTCATGTAAACAAGCGCTTTAACCGATACAGGGTTGTTGTTAGCTATGCCGGTTCTGTTTAACTGGTCTTCATTAAATGAACCAAAAAGATACAGATTTGATTCGCGGGTGGCCCTAAATTCGGCAGCAAGGCTTTGTATGGTTCGGGAGTTAAAATCAGTATTATTTACATAAATGTCCTGATCAAAGCCCGGCAAAGTGGCGTTCTCCCGTGAAAAGCATAACGCACGAAAAGCAAATACCCTTTCGGTATCTATCATATGGCCCAGCACTTGCTTAATGGTCCATTTTCCTTCCGCATAGCTATGTGCGGCTTTCTGCTCCGTCATGTTACTAAAAAGGTTATAAGTTGATGTTTGCAGCTCTTCTAATAGCTCCATAACATCGGCACCTTGTGGTACTTTTGATACATATGCTTCGGCATAGGCCGAATATTCGTTAGTCTTTGGTCTGTTTATCATTGTTTAAGCTTTTTAATACTATTCTAAAAGTGGTTCCTTTACCCAGCTCGGATTCGCGTACAAATATTTGCCCGCTATGATAGTTCTGTATCATTCTTTTGGTTAAGGACAGCCCCAAACCCCACCCACGCTTACGTGTGGTGTACCCAGGTTGGAAAACAGTATCAAATTTTGACCGGGGAATACCCTTGCCGGTATCAGTAACATCAATAAAAACTTGTTTTTTGAGGCGGTTTCCACTTATTTCTATTTTAATACTACCTGTGCCTTCAATTGCATTTACTGCATTTTTAAGAAGGTTCTCCAATACCCAATCAAACAAAGGTATATTTAGCCCTGCCACCCATTCTGTGCTGCCTGTTAGCTCAAAGCTAATTTTGTTACTTACCCTAACTTTAAAATAATCTACAAAATCTTTTACCACATCATATACCGGGTGCTCTTCTAATTTTGGTTTGGAGCCTATTTTTGAAAAACGGTCGGCAACTATTTCAAGGCGCTTTACATCGTTTTCCATTTCTGCCATCAATGGGTCATCATCGGCATTAAATTTATCTTTAATTAATTCTATCCATGCCATTAATGATGATATAGGCGTACCCAATTGATGCGCGGTCTCTTTTGCCAAACCTACCCATACCTGGTTCTGTTCTGATTTTCGGGATGAGCTGAACGCCGTGTAAGCCACCATCAGGAATATAGCAATTACCGATAGTTGTATATAAGGGAAATATTTAAGCTGCGTTAACAGATCAGAGTCTTTATAATACACCAGCCAGGGTTCATTTAATATAGTTAACCTTATTGGCTCATGCTGCTTTTTCATGTAAGCCAGCTCACTTTTAAAATACTCCGGATCGTAGGTTTGTTGTTTAAGCTTTAGTTCTTTATCATCAAGCTTAATATAGGTTTTTGTGGAATCAAGGCCGCGGGTAAACTTAAAATCTCCTTTCGCATCAATAACAATTGCAGGCACTACAGAACTGTCGCGTACAGCCAATACGTAATCTAAAAAGTCGTTATCGTCTGATGTAGTGATCTGCTTCATGCTTAGGGCCCATACCTGCGCCCGGGTACGCTCTGATTTGGCAATATTCTTAACCAGGTAACTGGTGTAAAATAACGATCCGCTTGCAATAACTACGGCAAAGGTGAGCAGTGAATATTTCCAGCGTTTTTTTTGTTGATACGGATTCATAACAGATGTTCAAATAACGGAATTTTTTTTAGGTTATTGGGGAGTCACAAACATTACATAACCAAAACACTTTCTGGCTTTCTCAATAATTTAGTAAAGCCTATCTTTGCGCTGCAATGTCAGATAAAAAAGTAAGAGTCCGTTTTGCGCCAAGCCCTACAGGTGGTTTGCACCTGGGCGGTGTGCGTACCGTTTTGTTTAATTACCTTTTTGCCAA
>JAQBNY010000160.1 GCA_028288315.1 Mucilaginibacter sp. | reverse complement strand
TGAGTTTAAACGTAATTAAAAAGGTTATTGATTTAGGTGACGGCCGCACCATTGAGATCGAAACAGGTAAACTGGCCAAACAGGCAGATGGCTCTGTAGTAATTAAAATGGGTGATACCATGTTATTGGCTACTGTAGTATCATCACTTGAAGCAAAGGAGGGAATTGACTTTTTGCCTCTTTCTGTAGACTATCAAGAAAAATATGCTTCTACCGGTCGTATTCCCGGTGGATTTTTACGCCGTGAGGCACGTTTGTCAGACTATGAGGTTTTGATCTCTCGTTTGGTTGACCGCGCTTTACGCCCAATGTTCCCTGAAGATTATCATGCTGATACACAAGTAATGATCTCGTTAATATCTGCCGATAAAGATATTATGCCTGATTGCCTTGCCGGTTTAGCCGCATCAGCTGCATTGGCTGTTTCTGATATACCTTTTAACGGGCCAATATCTGAAGTGCGTGTTGCTAAAATTGACGGTGAATTAGTTATTAACCCAACGTTAAGCCAGCTTGAGCGTGCTACATTAGAATTTATTGTAGCAGGTAGTGAGCATGACATTAACATGGTTGAAGGCGAATCTGCAGAGATACAGGAAGCTGAATTGGTTGAAGCTATTAAATTTGCACATACAGCTATTAAACTTCAGTGTTTAGCTCAAAAAGAATTGACTATTGAGGTTGGTAAAACCGAAAAACGTACATACAGCCACGAGCACAGCAATGAAGACTTGAAGAAAGCAATTTATGCTGCTACTTATGAGCAAGTATACGCGATTGCTTCTTCTGCATCAGCAAAAGATGAGCGTTCAGCTAAATTTAAAGAGGTTAGAGATGCATACATTGCCACTTTAGGCGAAATTGATGATATAACTAAAGCGTTAGCTAAAAAATACTACCACGATGTGGAGTATGATGCTATCCGTAACCTTGTATTAGATGAAGGTAAACGTTTAGATGGTCGTACTACTACTCAAATACGCCCTATATGGAGCGAAGTTGGTTATTTGCCATCTGCTCACGGTTCTGCAGTATTCACCCGTGGCGAAACACAATCATTAACCACCGTTACCTTAGGTGCTAAGGATGATGAGCAAATGATTGATGGCGCATTCATTAATGGTTATCAAAAATTCCTGTTACATTATAATTTCCCTGGTTTCTCAACTGGTGAAGTTCGTCCTAACAGGGGTGCAGGCCGTCGTGAAATTGGTCATGGTAACTTGGCTATGCGTTCGTTAAAACGTGTTTTACCTCCGGTAGAAGAAAATCCATACACTATTCGTATAGTTTCTGATATCCTTGAATCAAACGGTTCATCATCAATGGCTACGGTTTGTGCCGGTACATTAGCATTGATGGATGCAGGTATCAAAATAAAATCGCCGGTATCAGGTATCGCGATGGGATTGATTACTAACGAAGTGGGTACTAAATATGCTATCCTTTCTGATATTTTGGGTGATGAAGATCACTTAGGAGATATGGACTTTAAAGTAACCGGTACCGAAAATGGTATTGTTGCTGTACAAATGGATCTTAAGATAAACGGTTTGTCATATGACATATTAACCGCTGCCTTAAACCAGGCTAAAGATGGCCGTTTGCACATCTTAGGCGAAATGAAAAAGACCATTGCCACACCACGTGAGGATTACAAACCACACGCTCCGCGTATTGTAATGATTAAAATCGATAAAGAATTTATTGGTGCAGTTATCGGGCCCGGTGGTAAGATCATCCAGGAAATGCAGCGCGAAACAGGTGCTACCATCTCTATTGAAGAAAAAGACAACCAAGGTATTGTTCAGATATTTGCCGATAACAAAGCAGCTATTGATCAGGCTTTAGGTCGTATTCGTGCTATTGCTTCAAAACCAGAAGTGGGCGAGATATACGAAGGTAAAGTGAAATCAATTATGCCATTTGGTGCATTTGTTGAAATTATGCCAGGTAAAGACGGTTTACTGCATATATCAGAAATTGATCATCGTAGAATTGAAACCATGGATGGTATATTTAATGTTGGCGACGAAGTCCGTGTTAAATTACTTGATGTTGATAAGCAAGGCAAACTGAAACTTTCACGTAAAGTTTTATTGCCGCGCCCAGAAACAAACAAGCCTGAGAATAATTAATCAGACACAATAACAAATAACAAAACCCTCCTAAAGAGGGTTTTGTTATTTGTTTAAGATTTTAATAAACAAAACAAAGTTTAAGCTTGTTGGTTTATTTTAGTTAGTGTAGTTATATCAAGAAACAAAAGCCGGTCCTATTTTGCAAATGACATCTACTCCTGCTAATGATCCGTTAGATTTTCTCAATAATGCTCCCAGTATGCATGAGGAGGGACAAGCCCACCTTATACAAAAGTTATTGTACGAGATTATCAGGGTTAAAGAATTAATTACTTATTATGATTCCATCCCAAACGGGGCGGGGCAGCTTGGCTCGTCCATACTAAATGAGCTGGTTACCGAGGCTTACAACTCCCTGGTAAATTACGATACTATTTTAATGAAAAAGTATTACGAGCTTTTGCTTAATTGTGATTGATGCTGAAAAGTTCTTTTTCGTTAGCTCAATACCTTCTCTCTTAATTCCTGCGAAATTTCATCAGTAATACGGATAATATCATCAGCAAACTGGGTATTATTAATAATTAATTTGTCGCATCCTTCGCGATAGGGTAATAGATACTCATTATAAGCCGGTACAACATGGTTGGTCCATTTGTACTTAACATCATCATGCGAGTAGCCACGCTCCAGCAAATCGCGTTTCAGACGGCGCTGCAAGGCAATCTCTTCATCAGCTTCAATAAATATAGTCATATCTAACTGGCTGGCTATTTTTTTAAAATGCAGAATGAACAAACCCTCTACAATTAAGATAGGAGCAGGCCTTATTTCCATCAATTTAGGGATGGCATTGGGTTTATTAAAAGTGTACTCCTGCTTTGTAACCGTTTGATTATTTATTAGCTTGGCTATATCATCCTCAAAATGGGCATGGTCAATAGTTGATGGCAAATCAAAGTTATATAGCTTGTTCTCCTCTTTAGTCATGTTATGGGCAACCGGGATATAATAATCATCCTGAGATACCAGGCACAGTTCATCTACAGTAAAATGCTCTAAAAAACATTTCAGAAAAAAGGTCTTGCCAGAACCGCTTCCACCAGCAATACCAATAACAAAAGGTTTATTCATTCGGAGTACCGTAACTAATATTTACATGAAAACGTTTATCCAGCGCGCCTAATGATTGAGCAACATTCTTGGTCACCACAATTATGGCATCTTTGTTTGATTCATTATCAGTAAAACGACCAACTACCTTGGCAAATGTAGAACGGTTATTCATAGGATTGGTTATGCGCATTACTGTGCCTATAGGGGCTGTACGATGTAATACTAAAGTTTTATTTGGGTCAAGGCTGGTATCATCTATCCATGTGGCCACGCCCTTTTCGTTTTTTTCAAACAAGCCATATTTATTAGTGGCCAAATGGCGGCTCAGGCTATCCGGCGCCACATATGTTGAATCGCGTTTTGCAAGGGCTGTATCTGCCGTTCCGGCAGATGGCGGCGTAGATGCAGGTACACCTGATCTTACCTGTAATATCTGGCCGGGTACTATTGCAGATGTTAGTTTATTAATGGCAACTATATCCTCAACAGTGGTACCAAAACGTTTCGCAATAGAATAAAGCGTTTCACCAGCCGATACTTTGTATTGCTGATTAGTGGCACTGCTTGCATTGCTGTTGGCTACTTCCTGCGCGGTTTTTTGTTCAATGTGCTTAGCCGAAGGAAGAGTTGTACTTGCCGGCTGCTGTACAACGGGTTTGCTTTGTGCCGATGCAGATGCTTGCTGTGATGTTAAAGCAGGCTGTTTAGCTGGTTTTGTTTGCGGTTGTTGTTTTGACTGAACAGGCGCAGTGCTTTCAACAATTGAACGTTCAGTTGGTACTTTAATAACTTTGCCAATTTGCATGGTGGCATTATTATTAAACTGCTGAATTACTTTTGGGTTGATGCCATAACGACGGCCTATTGAGTAGTAATTATCTTTTGGATCAAGCTTGTGCAGGATAACTTTTTTACCATTAAGGTTCTCAATACCTACAGAATCTACAACAGTGCTGGCATAAATTAACGAGGACATGGAGAGCAGTATAGTAGATAATAACAGTATTTTTAATTTCATAATAAATTATTAATCAGTAATTTATAGGTTTAAAACCTTTATTTCGGTTTTGTTTTTTATGTATACCAAAGCATTTTTATGTAATACAAACGCCTCCGGCTGTAATTTTTGTATGCCTGTATTTAATAAATCCTGGTAAACAATATCAAAACCATCCATTATAAACAGGTGCTGTTGCAGCGCCCCGTTTTTAAATGTGTGCAAAGATACAATTCTGTATTTATTGTGATTAAGGTAATGTACTATATTTCCGTAGGCTTCGGCAGGCAAACTCCCCGGTATCATTTGGTCTGGGGTTGTAACATAAGGTATGACTATACTATTGTCCAAAGGTTTATCGGTATGCTCATCATAAGGCCGTTTAATTTCGCCTGTACTAATATCAGCCAGTAAGTTTTTTTTTGTTTGTATGCTGGCATTATATACAATTGGCCCGTTAATGCTCATGTGGTCAAAAGCAATACTGTAGTTGCTCCAAATATCGTTAGCTGTAATGGCATCAATAGCAATTACCGCTCTATGCTCCGGGCCAGATTCATGTTTATAATGGTGAAGCAGGATAACATTATTATATATTGCTTCAATACCGGTGAGCCATCTCTCGGGCGTTTTAAAATCTGTAAAGTTAACGTTACCGCTTTTTAAGGAAATGGATGTAAACGTGGTTTGCTTATCCTGTTCGTTGCGTACTTCTACAACCATAGTATCGGTTAGCTCGTCAATTTCGAGTCGCCATATGATGCCATTTAAGTTTTGAGATATGTATGGTTGCAGCATTGTCATAATTTGCAAATATGAGGTATTAATATTAAAAGTATTTAAGTTTGATAAACAATAGCCGCCAAAGGCTGTTTTTCAAAAAAACAATATAATGTTATGGATGCGAAAGAAATAAGCTTAGAAGAAGTTAAGGTTAAACCCGTAGTTGATCATTTAAACGATCTGCTGGCTAACTATCATATACATTACCAAAAGTTACGTGGCTGCCATTGGAATGTTAAGGGCAAAAGCTTTTTTACATTACACGTTAAGTTTGAAGAATTATACACGGAGGCCTTAACTACTATTGATGAGCTTGCTGAAAGGATCCTTACATTGGGTAAACCACCTTATAGCACTTTTAATGATTACATTACTACATCTACCCTAAAAGAGATAAACACAATTGGTATGTTAGATACCGATATGGTAAAGGCCCTTATTGAAGATATGGCTGCCCTTATAGAAATGGAGCGCCAGATACTGGATATTACATCAGAAGCGGGTGATGACGGTACTAACGATATGATTAACCGCTTTATGCAATTTAAGGAAAAGAACACCTGGATGCTGCGTTCTTTTGTAAATGAGGATTAATTCTAAAGATAAAGGTAAAAATTTATAAAATAGAAAAGGCGGTGAGTTAACTCATCGCCTTTTCTATGAAGTAGCTTTCTGCAAACTTTAAAACCGGTATCCTAAAGTTAAGTAACCGTTATCGGTTGATCTGTTTAACAAGGCACCTGGGCTAAGGCTACCAATGTCATACGGGAACACAGTTTGGTTACCTGTAACGTGTGTGTAAGTAGCATCAACATAATAAGCGCCAAAACGAAAACCCACACCACCGCTTGCGGTTTTAATATCGCTTCCGTTTGCCTTGCGGGCGTCGCCTTGTATACCGTAACCTCCACGTAATAAAAACCCACTGGTTATACGGGCCTCGGCACCAACACGTGCGTTAATAGCCGATTTGTACAGGCTTTTAATAGTTGTATTATCATTAGTTGCGTCAAAATCCTGATTACTGCTTATATGTGCACTGCTGTAATCAATGTATTCAACATCGCCACTAATAAAACCAAACTGTTTAATAAATACAGCTGCACCCCCCGCCAACTTTAAAGGCGTACGGAAGTTATAATTTAAACTATAGCTTTGTGGCCCATCGGTATAGCTTGCGTTATTGGTAATATTGGTAGCAAGACCTTCGCTGTAGGTATCATCAACATTGTAAAAAGTTGGTGATGTAAAGGTAGCACCTAAGCGTACTGCTTCAACAGGCTTATAAATAACACCCAATTTTGCAGCAAAACCATTACCTCTTGTAACCTGATCTTGTGAAAAGGCCGAACTGTATGCGCGGTTAGTAGGGACACCAGCTTCTAAGACAGATGCATTTCCGTCCTCATAAAAGGTATTTGAAGAGTTATACCTTAAGGTAGTAAAGCTTAAGCCTAAACCAATATATAATTTATTGCTGTAGTTACCGCCTATAGAAAAATCTAAAGCAGATTGCCCGCCAGTACGGGAGGTGAAATTTTCCTGGTTAGTGCTGCCAAATGCATTGCTTTGATAAGTAGGGTTGGTAACACCATATAAATCTATAAGGTTTTGGCCATAGGCCCAGCCTGCTAAAGTACCACTTGCAACACCAAAAGAATTTGCCTGGTCTGCATAATAATTATTGATAGTATTATTAGCGTTTACACCATTGTAATGTATGTTTTCGTAAAAATCATTAGTGCGATTATAAGCGGCACCATAGTTTACGCTTAACCAGCCTTTGGTTTTATCAGCACCGCGGGGTTTGCTTAACTGGTTATAAACTGCAAATGCAGCATAATTAACATTGCCTGTGTTTTTTGAATCAGTAACTGTTTGGCCTAAATAAGTAGCTTTTACCTTTGAACCGTTAAATTCAGGAGTAATGCTTAACTCAGATTTAGTGAGGAAACCTAAACCTGCAGGGTTGCCACTTATCGAGCTTAAATCGCCACCTATTGCGGTACCTGCATTACCAATACCTTTAATACGTGCTGTAGAACCTGTTTGCCCACCAGAAAAGCGAATAACATCCTGCGAATATTGGGCAAAGCTATTTTTCGTGATTGCTACTATAGCAATCACACTAAGTATATATTTTATTTTCATAATGATAGGGTGTAAAAAATTAAGGTCTTACTGGTCTGCCACCGCCGCCACCGCCGCTACTTGAGCCGCCACCACCGCCTGAAGGTGGAGGTGAGTATGAAGGTTGTGGTGCGCGTTCAATATTTGGTTGTTGTTGTTGCGGCCTGCTATACTGTGGCCTGTCATCACGCATGGTACGTGCCGGGCGTGCACTGCCGGTTGAACCGTAGTTGCCCGGTCTGCCTAAAGATTGTGAACCCGGACCGCCTACTCTGTTTGGCCTGCCTGAGTAATAACCCGCACTGCCTACACTGGCGGCCCTGCCGCTGTAAGATGTACGCGGAACGCCAATTGAACTACCCGGACTGCCGTTGCCTCTGTTAGGGCGCGGGCCGTAAGAATTATTAGCTGATACTGGGCCCCAGTAGCCACCGCCACCGTACCCTGTACCCCAGTAAGAATAAGGCGAATAGCCATATCCATACCCATATCCTAAACCGTAGCCAAAGCCGCCGTAACCAAACCCACCATAACCATAATAGCCTCCAAAGCCATAGCCTAAGCCACCGTAACCATAGCCAAGGCCATAACCAAATGGGGAGTATCCATAGCCTCCGTATCCAAAACCAATACCAAAGCCACCGCCATAAACATATGGGCTGTAAGCGTAATCATAATAACCAAATGGAGAATAATAGCTGAAACGATTTATACGTGATGCATAATCATCATAGTAATAATAGTCATTATCGTCGCTGTATTGATCATCCGCATCCTGGCGGTATGTTCTTTGCTGAACGGCATATTCTGGTTCCTCACCTGCGGTAGCATTTGAAAAATATACATCATCGTTGCTGCTTTTGCTGGATGAGAGTTTGTTAACGGAGCAGGAACTCAGCACTATCGCGCTGATTAATATAATTCCTTTAATAAGGTCCCTTTTCATTTTTTGTAAGGTGTAAAAGTTCAAGGTTCAAATATAAACGTATAAATTTATAAATTTGGCGGTTACTAAGTATATATATAAAGTCAAATTCTATTCCAAAATAAAGTATAATGAGCAAAGGTGTTAT
>JAQBNY010000148.1 GCA_028288315.1 Mucilaginibacter sp. | reverse complement strand
GAAATTATGAAACTGATTGAAAAACTTAAAGATAAATAGTTATGACCTGGTGGCATTATTTATTACTTGTAAACATTTACCTCGTATTGTTTTTCGGGTTCTATGTACTATTGCTTCGCCGGGAAACTTTCTTTCAGCTTAACCGCATTTATCTGGTAGGGGCGGCACTATTGTCGTTTTTTATTCCGCTGATACAGGTGCAATGGGTAAGAGATCTTTTTATAACCAAACAGGTACAATCAACCATTTATAGCACCACCGCTCCGGATATGATAGTAGGCTTTGCACCTATTAAAGATAATCCAATCACTATTGGTGAAATGCTGATAGCGCTATATATAACAGGCGCAGTAATTTTAGCTTTAAGGCTGGTATGGCATCTGGTGTTGTTAAGGCGTATAATTAATAAGCCAACATCAGCCGCTTACTCTTTCTTTAAAAAAATAAAACTTACGGGGGATATTCCCGGCCGTGATATAATTATAAGGCATGAAGAGGTACATGCTCAACAATGGCACTCGGCCGATGTGCTGATCATAGAGGCGGTAATGATAGTGAACTGGTTTAACCCGGTTGTTTACCTGTACCGTTTTGCCATTAAACATATACATGAATTTATTGCCGACAGGCAAGCGTTAAAAGCTGGTACTAACAAGGCAGACTATGCTTTGCTGTTACTGAGCCAAACGTTTAATTCGCCTGTACACCATTTAGTTAATCCGTTTTTTAATCACAGTTTATTAAAACAACGTATTATGATGTTGCAGAAAAGTAATTCGCAGCGCATAAAGCTGGCTAAGTATGGCCTGTCGGTACCATTATTTGTTTTAATGCTGATACTGTCATCGGCTACAATTTATAACAGTAAGGCAGTTAAAGTAATTAATAATAAAGCCGAAGAGGTTTTTTTGCAGCCGGCAATATCTGTTATACCTGATGAAGAATCGGTAGTTGTACAACATAAAGCGGTATTAGAGGCAATTAATGGGGATGATATAAATAAAAAGGATGCCTTTAAAGCACCCGAGTTGGTTGAAAGAAAAACTTTAGACATTGATACAATACCAAACAAAACCGAGGTATTTACAATGGTAGAACACGCACCAAGTTTCCCGGGTGGCGACAAGGCTTTTGGCCAGTTCTTAGCTAAAAATGTTAGATACCCTCAGCAAGCCAGAGAGAAGAATGTACAAGGCAGGGTTATAGCAACCTTTATTGTTGAGCCCGATGGTAAACTTACTGATATTAAGATAGTGCGCGGTATTGGCAGCGGCGCCGATGAAGAATCTGCAAGGGTTTTAAAAATGTCACCTAAATGGGTTGCAGGTGTTCAAAACGGTCGCAAGGTTAGGGTGCAATATACGGTTCCCATACAGTTTGCTCTGTCCCCTGAGGTTAATAAACAGGTAGTAGAAGAAAACCAAAAACAAATTTTTACTGCTGTAGAACAAGCTCCCGGGTTTCCGGGGGGAGATGCCGCGCTCGGGAGTTATTTAGCTAAAAATATAAGGTATCCTGCTAAAGCAAGAGAGAATAAAACACAGGGCCGTGTAATTGTAACCTTTGTTGTTGAAGCCGATGGTTCTATCACCAATGCCAGTGTTGAACATGGTATAGGAGATGGTGCCGATGAAGAAGCTTTAAGAGTAATAAAAGCATCACCAAAATGGGTGCCCGGAATCCAAAACGGGCGCAAGGTTAGAGTACAATATACAGTGCCTATACAATTTTCATTGGCAAAAGTCGAAAAAACAGGTGCTGTACCGGCACGTAAAAACGTCGAAGCCAAAGTAATGAGCTTTACTTATAACCCATCTGATAGCTCTAAACAAAACGTTAAAGTAAGTGGATTAAAAGGCAAAAATAATCCCCTTTATATTGTTGATGGCAAAGAAGTGGAGAGCATAAATACTATTGATCCTAAAAGCATTGAAAGTATAGCGGTACTTAAAGATGAACCAGCAAAGAGCTTGTATGGTGCTAAAGGTTTAAACGGTGTTATACTGGTGAGTCTGAAGAAAGTAAAAGCAAAAAATTAAAAAACAACCCACTATTCTTAGTACGCCTGCTGCTCCGCTTGTTTACGTTCACCCAGGTTTCGCATTATTTTGGTGAATCCACGGTGATGCTGCTCCTCGTCATATAAAGGGAAAACTAAGCCGCTACCCCAAAAATGGGAGCCATCTTTACGAACATGGTAGCGCTCGTCAATAGCACGCCCCTTAGTTAGCGCATTTGTAAGTTCTTTTTCAGGCTCGGCAGTTGCTATATCTTCCGGAGTGAAAAATATTTTTGCATTACGACCCATCACTTCATTTTCCTCCCATCCTAAAACACGCTGCGCACCGGTGTTCCAACTGTTTACATCGCCATTTTTATCTGTAGTAATTACGGCATAATCTTCCAGACTATCCAGCACCTGCCTAAAAAAATCTTCGCTCATCCTAAAGTAACTGTCCTCAAAAACATCATCGCTGGTAATACTATCGTTCATAGTTTCGTAATCAACCATAATAATTGTTTCAGTAACACTGCATGCCAGTTGCATAGGTTCGCGGGTTATTTTATAGAAAGTTTCATAGCCTTTGGGTAGGTGATTCAAATCAGGCTTTCCCCGTACAGGCTTTAACACAATTGTAACATCAGTTAGCTGGTTGGTATTAGTATTTGCCAGCATGTAGGTATACCCTTTTTCAATAAGATCACCAAGAAGCTGCGGAGTGAAGGGAATTTTCATATTAACAGATTAGGTAATTATGCAAAAGGCCGGGACTTTAGCCCGGCCTTTAATTTATATTGACATTTATACAGCATTAGGCCTGCGTATAACCCCAAGCAGAAATGCGATAACAGCAATTACTAATAATATGTGTATAAGGCTGCCTGCCGCAGTAAAAAATACGCCAATTGCCCAACCTATAATAAGTATAACGGCAATTGTATACAATAATGAAGTCATGATAATTGGTTTAAAATAATGTTTTTCAATAGATATTATATAATAACCAATCATATCAAAAGGTTTTAAAAAAATTTCTTCTAAAGAAAAGCGTGTATGAATTTATATCAAAATATGTTGGTCCAATCTAAAATGCAAAAGCCCTCTTTCCATTATTTGGAAAGAGGGCTTTCAGGTTAATACTATTATCTAACTACAAATTCAACCATTTTTTTCTTACAGTTAATTGCTGAGGGGTAGCATTTGGCAATTCCTCAATTTTGTTTTTTTGTGTTGGGTTACGCAGTAATGTTATTGGAATTATCATGGCCTGCCCATCACGGGTAACGGTTACGTTTATCTGATCGCCAATTTTTTTGCCGTTCATAATAATAGTTGCGTCGGTTACTGGGGTGCCGTCAATAGAAACAATTTCATCACCAACATTAATGCCCTGTATCCATGCCGCGGTGCCGCGTAAAACTGTTGTAACCATTTTTTTAGGACCGTTGTTAATAACCACGCCTAAAGTTGGCTCGGTGCTGTTAGCCAACTCGTCGGTTAATTTATAACCTGCATAACCCAGGTATTTATTGTAATCAAACGGGGCTAAGCCGTTAATGTATTTTGCATAAAAATCGTCAAGGTTTTTACCTGCGAATTTTTCAAATGCAGCCTTAAATTCAGCATCAGTATAACCACGCTTTTTACCCTTGTAATAGGTTACGTACATATACTTCATCACATCATTTAATGATTGCTTGCCACCTGTGCTGTTAATAATTTCCAGATCAAGTAGCATACCTACCATGGCGCCTTTATCATAATAAGATATACCTGTGTTAATAGAATTTTCATTAGGGCGATATGCTTTTATCCAGGCATCAAAACTCGCTTCGGCCAGTGGCTGTACTTTGGCACCAGGCTGGTTTTCAACTATGTTAATATCGCCAGCCATATCAGCTAAAAAGCCTTCGGTATCTGATATGCCTGCATGGCGCAGCATTAAATTTTGGTAGTAAGCGGTAAAACCCTCGGCTATCCACAGGTTGGTGGTATAGTTTTCGGTCTCATAATCAAATGGGCCTAACACTATCGGGCGTAAGCGTTTCACGTTCCATAGGTGGAAATGCTCATGAGCCACTAAGCTTAAAAAGCCTTTATAGCCATTCTCTGTATTATAATTATTGCGGGATGCACCCAAAACGGTTGAGCTTAAATGTTCTAAGCCACCGCCATTGCGCAATTTGTTGTGTACTATAAAAGTGTAATGTTTGTTAGGGTTTTCGCCAAACACAGCAGCCTCTGCTGTTATTATCTTGGCCATATCTACCTTAAGGCGCTCTTTATCATAATTACCACCGCCATACATGGCTACTTCATATTTTACGCCGTTAACATCAAAGCCAAATACATCTTGCGTGCCCACTTCAATTGGCGAATCATACAAAATGTCATAGTTAGGTGATGTAAGCGTAAATGCATCGCCACCAACTTTTTCTAAGCTGGTTGATACTTTATTCCAGTTTTTATATGGTTTTATAGTAATGGTTGATGGCTGGTCAAGCATGCCTTTTGGCCATAAGAATAAGCCGGTTGTTGACAGGAACGCGTGCGATACATCAATAAAACTGGTACGTACCGATAGTTCAAAAGCATATACTTTATACTTAACTGTTACAGAAGTAATGCCTGCTGTATTAATGTGCCAGGTGTTTTTATTTAGTTTTGGGGCTGCAATAGCTTTACCATTGGCAGTAGCTGTTAACGATTCTACATTTTTCGCAAACTCCCTTATCAGGTATGATCCGGGTGTCCAAACCGGCATTTTAAGATCAAGTACCGGCTGATTTAAGCCGCTTACGGTCATTTCTATATCAGCATAATGCGCCTGTGCCTCCGGGAAAGTTACTACATAAGATATTTTTGCAGGGACAGCCGCTTTGCCGGGTGTAGCGTTCATGAGAATAAGAATTAAGTTAACAAGTACTATTAGTCGAAATTTTTTCATGCGGCAAGGTAAAAAATTTTATTTTTTTAACTGCCCGACTAAAAAGCACTTGCGTTGTAAAATGGTTGATACATGTACTCATTTTACAACGCAAGCCATTAAATTTGCAAATTAACCGTTTTAAAACTTGGCACCATTATTTAAGGTGTATATTACTGGAACGAGTTAAGTATGCACCCCGGCAAAATTTTTAATTTAGCAACCAAAAATAAACCTGAAACCCGCGTATATGAGGAATAAATACATAATTTATATTTTATTGACCCTGCTGATAGCTTTTTTGCTGTACAACAAATTCTTTAGTAAAAAAGCAAAGGAAGTTAGTGCAGCAACAGCGGGCAAGGGCAAGAAAAAGAACGGCCCGGTATCTGTAAACGTAATGGTTGTAAAAGATACTGCTGTACGTAACCAAATAGATATTACCGGAACTATTGATGCTAATGAAAAAGTGAATTTGGTAAGCCAAACCGCCGGAAACATTACAGGCATATATTTTACAGAAGGCACTAAAGTATCAAAAGGACAACTGTTGGTAAAGGTATATAACCAGGATCTGCAATCGTCATTACAACAGATACAGGCGCAAATGATACTGGCGCATGATATTTATAACCGTAATAAAATATTATTGGAGAAAGAAGCTGTTAGTAAAGAGGAATATGGAACTTCATTATCGGCGTTAAATGCTCTGAAGGCACAAGCCGATGTAATTAAGGCCCAAATATCCCGTACAGAGATACGTGCGCCATTCTCCGGCACTATCGGTTTAAGAAACGTTAGTCCGGGTGGATATTTATCGCCATCAACCTCAATTGCAACGCTTGTAAACATTGACCCGGCAAAGGTTACCTTTTCAGTACCGGAGCGTTACCTGTCCATTATAGGCAAGGGTAGCAAGGTTACTTTTACAGTTGAAAGCTCAAGAGAAAACTTTAACGCTACTGTTTATGCAATTGAGCCGGCGTTAGATGCCAACTCGCGTACTATAACTGTTCGTGCTAAGGCACCTAATCCTAAAGGGTTATTAAACGCAGGCGCTTTTGCCAAAATCAATTTAACGCTTGACCAAATCCCTAAAACCATTATGGTACCAACCGAATGTGTAATTCCCGATTTGAAAAGCAGTAAAGTTTTCGTTTACGAAAATGGCATAGCCGTTGCAAAAAACGTTAAGACAGACTTACGTACCGATACCAAAATTCAAATTATTGACGGATTAAAAGAAGGAGATAGCATAGTGGTATCCGGCCTGATACAAATTCGTCCTAAGTCACCATTGAAGATTCTAAAAGTTATCAAATAAGCAATGAGTTTATCGTCGGTAAGTATAAAAAGACCTGTACTGGCAACGGTATTATCTGTTGTTATTGTTGTATTTGGTGTTATAGGCTATATGTTTTTAGGCGTGAGGGATTTCCCCTCTGTTGATCCGCCAATTATTTCGGTATCTACCAGTTACTCTGGTGCCAACTCTGATGTAATTGAATCACAGATAACCGAGCCATTAGAGAAAGCCATTAACGGTGTACCGGGCATCCGTAATATATCGTCAACAAGTTCTGTAGGTTCAAGTAACATCACTGTTGAGTTTGATTTGGATGCCGATTTGGAAACAGCGGCTAATGACGTGCGCGACAAAGTGAGCCAGGCGCAGCGCCAGTTACCGCAGGATATTAACGCCCCACCGGTAGTTACCAAAGCAGATGCCAGCGCTGACCAAATCATTACCATACTTGTTAGCAGCAACACCCGTAACATATTACAGGTTGATGATTATGCCGAAAATGTGCTAATGGAGGGCTTGCAAACCATACCAGGTGTAAGTACTATTAACGTACAGGGGCAGCGTCAGTACGCTATGCGTTTATGGATAGACCCTAACAAGCTGTCCTCATTGGGCTTAACTGCCACAGATATAAGTGCCGCATTAGCCCGTGAGAACGTAGAGTTGCCAGCCGGTAAAATTGAGGGTAACAATACCGAAATTACCATACGTGCCTTAGGTAAGCTAACCACCGAACAGGATTTTAATAATTTAATTATCCGTTCGGATAGTAACCGTGTTATAAAGCTAAATGATATTGGTTATGCTGTATTAGGTTCGGCTAATGAAGAAACTGCTTTAAAAGAGTCGGGAGTGCCAATGGTTGGTTTGGCAATTGTGCCGCAGCCGGGTGCCAACTATGTGCAAATTGCTAAAGATTTTTATACAAGGCTGGCACAGATCAAAAAAGACCTTCCGCCTGATATTACTGTAAAGGTAGCTTTGGATAATACTAAGTTTATTAATAACTCTATTACCGAGGTAAAGGAAACTCTGCTCATATCATTTATACTGGTGGTAATTATTATTTACCTTTTCTTTAGAGATTGGTTAATTGCTTTCCGCCCGCTTATAGATATCCCTGTATCACTAATAGGAGCGTTCTTTATTATGTATGTGTTTGGGTTCTCCATCAATATATTAACGTTGCTGGGTATTGTGTTAGCCACGGGCCTGGTGGTGGATGATGGTATTGTGGTAACAGAGAATATCTATAAAAAAGTAGAAGCCGGCATGGCTATCAGGAAAGCCGCGTTTGAGGGCTCTGCCGAAATTCTTTTCGCCGTAGTTTCTACATCGGTTACATTGGCAGCGGTGTTTTTACCTATCATCTTTTTGCAGGGCTTTACAGGACGCCTGTTCCGTGAGTTTGCGGTGGTGGTTGCTGGGGCGGTTTTAATATCGGCTTTTGTATCCCTTTCGTTAACGCCAATGCTTAACGTTAAGCTTATCCGTAAGAACCAAAAGAAATCAAAGTTCTATGAAATGACCGAGCCTTTCTTTGTGAATATGACCAACGGCTATACCGAAACCTTGGTTAACTTCATGAAAAAGAAATGGGTATCGTTCGTCATTCTGGGTATTTCATTAGTGGTTATTGGTATACTGGTAAAAGTTACACCATCAGAATTAGCACCGCTGGATGATCGCAGCTTGCTACGCTATTCGGTAACCGGTTCTGAAGGTGCTACCTATGAGTACATGACGAAATACATGGATAAGGTGTCTGACCTGGTTGCCGATTCTGTTCCTGAAGCTAACATAAACCTGGAGATTGTTTCGCCATCATTTGGTGGCGGAGGGGCGTCTAATACCGGCTTTGGTCGTATAGGTTTAGTTGCTCCGGATGAAAGGGGGCGCAGCCAGCAACAAATAGCCGATTGGCTTAACAAGAAACTAACCCGAATGCCGGATGCCCGTGCAATTGTAATTCAGGAGCAAACCATAAGTGGTGGGGGTAGCGGTGCGCGTACCTCACTGCCGGTACAGTTTGTTATCCAGAACCAGGATTTTGAAAAGATCCGTAAGGTGTTGCCTGAGTTTTTTGCAGAGGTATCAAAGAGCCCGGTTTTTCAGGGTACTGATGTTAACTTAAAATTCACCAAGCCCGAATTAAGAGTAACAACCGACCGTGATCGTGCCCGTGATTTGGGTGTAGCGGTTAATGATATTGCGCAAACTTTACAGCTTTATTATAGTGCCGGCCGACTGGATTATTTCCTGATAAATGGTAAACAATACCAGGTAATTGCACAGGTTGACAGAGCTAACCGCGATCAGCCGTTAGATCTGAAATCGGTATACGTACGTAGCTCAAAAGGGACTTTGGTTCAGTTAGATAACGTGGTTAAGGTTGCTGAAAGTGCCAGCCCGCCATCTATCTACCACTTTAACCGTTATAAATCTGCAACTGTACAAGCAGGCCTTGCCCCCGGGCAAACCGTAGGTGATGGTATAGCGGAAATGGAACGTATAAAAGCCCGCTTGCTTGATGATACATTTAGTACTGCCTTAAGTGGCCCTTCACGTGACTATGCAGAAGGTTCATCAAATATATTATTTGCCTTTGCTTTTGCATTACTGCTAATATACTTGGTGCTTGCCGCCCAGTTTGAAAGTTTTGTAGATCCGTTTATTGTAATGCTTACTGTGCCTTTGGCTATATCAGGTGCATTTATATCATTATGGCTCTTTAACCAAACGCTAAATATTTTTAGCGAAATAGGTATTATAACGCTTATTGGTTTAGTAACTAAAAATGGTATCCTTATAGTAGAGTTTGCCAACCAGCGTATGGAGCATGGCATAAATAAATACGAGGCTGTTGTTGAGGCCGCTACCGCGCGTTTGCGTCCTATATTAATGACTAGTTTGGCAGTTGTGCTGGGTTCAGTACCTATTGCGATGGCCCTGGGGGCAGGTGCTAAGAGCCGTGTATCATTAGGTATTGTAATTATTGGCGGTATGTTATTTTCACTGGTGCTTACCTTGTATGTTATCCCTACCATGTACATGGTGTTTGCATCAAAAACCCGCCGCGATCCTGATCATGAGCCTGAAGAAGAGGAAGAAGAAACCAAATCACCCATATTAATTGAAAATCTTTAAGCAATATGAAATTTAAAAAAATAAGTTGCTTAATTTTTTGCGCTTCAGCCTTTATTGCGGGTGTAAAAGCGCAGGATGCGCCGGTACTTACTTTAAAAGATGCCGTTGAAATAGCTTTAAAAAATAATTATAACATAAAGTTATCACAAAACAATAAATCCATAGCCGGCAATAATGTTACGCTGGGTAATGCCGGTTTTTTGCCTTTAGTAACTGGCGATGCTACATCAAACAACAGCATACAAACTACTAAACAAACCCGGTCAGATGGTACTTTTAATAACATAAATGGCGCCCACAACTCTAACCTTAATTATGGCGTTAACCTTAACTGGACAGTATTTGATGGTTTTAATATGTTTGCCACTTATGACCAGTTAAAACAGCTGGATAAATTAGGCGCTATAAGGCTGCAGGATACTATCCAGTCTACAGTGGCCAATGTTATTAATACCTATTACAACCTCATTAGCCAAAATGAGCAGATAAAGGCTTTGCGGGGTGCTATTGATATTTCAAAAACACAATTGGGCTATACTAACGATAAATTTTCCGTTGGCCGCGTATCCCGGTTAGATGTATATACCGCGCAGGTTAATTTAAATACCGATACAGCAGCTTTAATAACTCAGCTACAACAATTTAAAACAACCAAGATCCAGCTAAATCAACTTTTAGTACGCGATTTGCAAACTGAGTTTTCTGTAGGCGATACCATTGTTGTTGATGATAAACTGGTATTGGGAGATATTATTACCAAAGCACACGCTCAAAACCCTGCTATATTAGCTTCGCAGATAAACAGGCGTTTGGCAGATATCAATCTAAAACAAATAAAATCAACCCGCTACCCGCAAATAGGGGTAACATCAGGTTATACTCTTACAAATAACCGTACCCCCGCAGGGTTTACCTTAAGCCAGAATGCGCGCGGCTTTAACTACGGCTTAACGGCAACTATTAATATTTTTGACGGGCTAAATCAGTGGAGAAGAGAACGTAATGCCAAATTGCAGATAGATAATGCCGATATTAACTTTAAGCAAATAAGGCTGAATGTTGAGGCAGATATCAACAGTTTTTATGTAGCCTATCTTTCCGGGCTTGATCTGATTAAGCTAAGCCAGTCAAATGTGGAGATGGCACGTAAAACTATGGAGATTTCTTTAGAGAAATATAAATTAGGAAATATAACCCCTTTACAGATACGTGAAGCACAACGCAGTTACCTTGGTGCGCAATCGGTGTTCATTTCTGCACAGTATCAGTCCAAAATGGCAGAGATTACATTAAAACAAATAACTAACAGTATAAATATTCAATAAGAATATTTATACTTGTTTTTATTTTAGAAAATGCCGGCTTGCTATAAAACTTGTTTGCTTATAGATGACAATTATATTGACAACTTTGTCACGCGCAAGATTTTGGAGAATAGCAAGTTTGCAGAGACTATTATAGTATATCAATCGCCTACTGATGCTATTAAGGCCCTGAGCGATGGCGGCATTAAACCTGAGGTTATTTTCCTGGATGTAAGGATGCCGCAAATGACAGGTTTTGAGTTTTTGCAGGAATTTGAAGCCATACCAATGGATAATAAAGAAAAAGTAAAAATATTTATGCTTTCGTCTTCCCTCGATCCAACGGATATGAGTAATTCACTTAATAATAAATACGTAGCACAATTTTTACATAAACCCCTCACTCAAGAAGCGCTTGAGGAAATTTGTACATGATATTAGTAGCAGACAGCGGATCTTCTAAAACAGACTGGCTGCTTGCATCGCCTGATCAGCAGCCCAAGGCATTTAAAACTGCCGGATTAAACCCATACTTTTTAACCGAAAAGGAAATTGTAAAGATATTGCAGGATCAAATTCCTGAATTGATAGCTTTAGCCCCGGATATTACCGAAATATATTTTTTTGGTGCAGGCTGTTCCAGTCCTGATAGGCACGAGATAGTTTCAAACGCGCTAAGCACTTTTTTTTCCAAATCATATATAAGTGTTGACAGCGACCTGCTGGCTTCGGCATATGCCACATGCGGGAACCAGAAGGGTTTTTGCTGTGTATTAGGTACCGGCTCGAATATATCTTTTTTTGATGGGGAGGATATTCATGCCGGACAGCATGGCTTGGGCTATGTACTGGGCGATGAGGGCTCAGGCACCTGGTTTGGCAAAACGCTTGTTACCGATTATTTGTACGGCACCATGCCCGAAGATGTTAGTGCTAAGTTTACAGAAGCTTATCATCTTGATAAAGAAACAGTGATAAAGAATGTGTACCAAAAAGCGCGGGCAAATTCTTACCTGGCAGCATTTTCCAAATTTATACCACAAATAAGGAGTACGGAATATGGCCAGGCCCTATTGCATAAAGGTTTACTGGAGTTTGTAGAAAGCAATATTAAAGCATACCCACAATACACTAAATTCAAGTGCCATTTTGTAGGCTCAATAGCTTATGTTTTTGCCGATGAACTGAAAGCTATTTGTGAAGCCAACGGTGTGCATGTGGGCAAGATAATCAGGCAGCCTATAAATGACCTGCTGGAGTTTATTATCAAGCGTAACGTTGAATAATTTTAAATACTATTAACTCCTTCAGAATTATATGGAGGCAACGGAAACTGTTTTAATAGAGTAAAATCAGCTTTAAGAACAGAAAGCTCATAAAGTTCACCATCCGTACCCAAATTTAATGTTATGCTTAATGGTATGCCGTCCACATCACGTAAGTTGATATGGGCAACTTCTTTTTGCATAGTTCTTTTTTGGCTTGTTTCAGATAAAAATTTAAAACTGCCCATCCCTCCATCATTCATTTCCGTAACCAGTAAAGAGGGTAATTTTTTAATAAAGTAATCGCTATTTGGAACCTGATTTAACATATGAGTAATTAAACCAAGCTCTTCATTTTTTAGTTTTCTCATTAATTATAATAATATTACTACAATAACTTCCTTCTTTTAATCCCCACCAAAACAATCCCCAATACCGCTAATATGCTTCCCGCTTTTGGCAGGTAATCGCCATTGGCTACATAAAAGGTAATGTTGCTGTTTAGGTTTATATCTTGCTTTAATGCTCCTTTTACCCACCATTTAGATTGTTGTACCACATCGCCCCGCTGATTAATAAAAGCCGAGATACCTGTATTAGCCGACCGGCAAACCCAGCGGCGTGTTTCAATGGCGCGTAGCTTGGCATAATCCATATGCTGGTCTTTACCAGATGTGTTTTCCCACCAGCCATCATTAGTGATAATGGCGATGAACTGCGCGCCGTTATTAACCGCTTTAGCTATCCAACCGCCCCAGATTGATTCATAGCAGATAACGGGGGCGGCACCTATTCCGCTTTGTGAGTAAAATACGCCCGGCTCTGCCTGCCCGGTGTAATTACCGGTTGCACCACCCAGATGCGCAAATACCGGTTTTAAAAAAGATAAAGTATTTGCAAAGGGTAATGATTCGGCACCGGGTACCAGTCTTGATTTATGATAGAACTGAATTTTTGATGAGTTTTCAATATTAATAGCTGTACTATAACTATCAGAAAAGCCGCCGCCGGGTACAGGGCTTGCGGTTTCATTAGTGCGCTTATCATACATCCGGTAGGTTTCGCCGCCTGTAATTACGTTGCCGTTTTTGTATTTGTTCAGAAACTGTTTTATCTGCGCATAATAATTGCTGCTCAGTATATGATCTTCATCAACATAGTCAGCAATGGCAGTTTCCGGCCAGATAAAGAACTCGGTATTTGGTTGGCCTATAGAATCTGATAGATGCGTAAGCGCTGCAATTTGTGTAGTAACGGGGATAGTCCCTTCCTTTTCATAAGGATCAATATTAGGCTGTACTACCACAATATTTGATGGGTTAACCAGCTCTTTATAGCTGTAATATCTGTACAGCGAAAAGCCAAGCGGTAATATTAATACTAAACTAAATGCAATTACCAGCCTTTTGCGCAGTTGTTTAGTTTGTGCTTCGCGTAAGCCAACATACAGTAGAAAAACCAAAATATTAACGGCCCATATCCAAATTGTGCCGCCATAAACCCCGGTATATTCATACCACTGTATCCATTGATGCGATGTGGCAAAACCGTTGCCCAAGGTCATCCATGGGAAGTTGAGGTCCCAGCTTTGATGCAGGTATTCGTAACCTATCCAAAAGCAAACCAGCGCTACTAAGCTTAAAGGACGGTTGGTAACTAACCTTATACGATAATATAGCCAGCACGCGGTAGCCATTAACAAAGGCCCAAGCGCATAAGGTATAAGCGTAATAGGTATAGCTATTATGGGGCCTATGCTCTTTAAGGAGTTATACACCCAGTAAATGCACAGCGTATTCCAGATAAAAAACCCTAAAAATGTGGTGTTAAATATTTTCTTTCCCTTACCAGTAGCTGTGGATTCAATAATGTTTTCCATAGCCAGCAGCATGGGTACAAACCCTATAAACAATAAAAAAGTGGTGTAAGATGTAGGCGGCCAGGCTATCCAAAGTAATAAGCCGGAAAGTATAGATAACGGAATGTTTTTTTTCATGTATTTTTTTAATAATCATCCGTCATTGCGAGGTACGAAGCAATCTTCTACAAGCATGTCGCCCACTTTTCTATCAGGGATTGCTTCGTTCCTCGCAATGACGCGCTAAAGAATCACCTAATCTTCCTCCTCGTCCTCATACTTCCTTTTCTTTTTGCCATCCCCTTCAACAGGTGAGGCTCCTGCCACGCACATTACAAACTCACCTTTTAACGGATGGGTTTCAAAATAAGTTTTAACCTCGGTTACCGTACCCCTTACAGTTTCTTCAAACATTTTTGTTAGCTCGCGCGATACAGAGATTTGGCGGTCGGCACCAAAGTAGGTAGCCATCTCATCCAAAGTTTTTAATAAACGGTGCGGCGATTCGTAAAGTATCATTGTGCGCTCTTCTGTTGCCAGAGTTTTATACCGGGTTTGGCGACCTTTTTTCAGCGGCAAAAATCCTTCAAAACAAAACTTATCTGTAGGAAAACCCGAGTTAACTAACGCCGGAACAAATGCCGTAGCGCCGGGCAGGCACTCTACAGCTATATTAAATTTTAAAGCCTCGCGTACCAAATAAAATCCCGGATCTGATATGGCAGGCGTACCCGCATCAGAAATCAGAGCTATGTTTTGTCCTTGCAGCAAAAACTTTATTATCTCGTTGCTTGACTGATGTTCGTTATGCTGATGGTGCGCGAATACCTTGTTTTGAATTTCAAAATGCTTCAGCATTGGTGCCGATGTGCGTGTATCCTCGGCCAGTATCAGGTCGGCTTCTTTTAAAATTCTGATAGCCCTAAAGGTCATATCCTCCAGGTTGCCTATTGGTGTGGGTACTAAATATAGTTTGCCGGTCATTCAGTTTGCGGTTGACTGTTTACAGTTGGCAGAAACGTGGTGGATTAAACAGTTTTCGAAAAAAACTGCAAACTGCCCCCCGCAAACTGCAAACTGTTATATTTGCCTTTTAAAATAAAATCAATGCTGCAAGTTAGTTATATCCGCGATAACAGGGAACAGGTTTTAGAACGTTTGGCTGTAAAAAATTTTAAACAGCCCGAATTGGTAGATGAAGTGATTGGATTG
>JAQBNY010000111.1 GCA_028288315.1 Mucilaginibacter sp. | reverse complement strand
TATTTTTGCAAAAAGAACTGACCATAATGGCATATAAGGCAATTATAGCAGGCGCGAGTGGCCTTATTGGCAGTAATTTATTAAACATTTTACTGGAACATCATCAATATGACGAAGTTTTAGTTTTGGTGCGTAAGGAGCTGCCTTTTCATCATAAAAAATTAGTTCAATTAGTAATTGATTTTGATGAGCTGAATAACTATGCAGAAGCCATAACCGGTCATGCATTATTTTGTTGCCTGGGTACAACTAAGGCCAAAACACCAAATAAGGAAGAATACCGAAAAATAGACCATGATTACCCATTACGCCTGGCACAATTTGCAAAGCAAAATGGCGTTAGTCAGTTTCATTTGGTATCTTCTATTGGTGCTAATGCGAAGTCGGCAACGTTTTATCTTAAATTAAAGGGAGAGCTGGAAGAAGACATCCAGAAACTAAAGTTAACAACGCTGCACATCTACCAGCCTTCGATGCTTATTGGTGACCGAAAGGAAAACCGTTTAGCAGAGAAGATACTTGGCATTATATTTAAAATTATTGATCCGTTATTGGTTGGCCGATTTAAAAAGTACAGAAGCATTAAAGCAAGCACTGTAGCTAATGCCATGTTCAAAAAATCATTAGAGACCGATACCGGTACTTTTATACATACATCAGATAAAATACAAACTATTTAGTGAGCACATATATTTCGGCCGAGAGTTTAGGCCATTCTTTTCATGATAACTGGTTATTTAAAAACCTAACCATTGGTATAAACCGCGGACGCAGGGTTGCACTTGTAGGCATTAATGGCGCGGGTAAATCTACCTTGTTAAAAATATTATCCGGTTCGTTAAAACCTACCGAAGGCAAGGTTGCGCAAAGTAAAGATTTAAACATTGGTTATCTGGAACAGGATCCGCATTTTAAAAATGCAGTAACTATCAGTGATTATATTTTTCATGCTGATAATATCCAGCAGCAATTAATTCGCCGTTACGAAGAGTTGTTAGAGAACGACCCTGAGAACATGAAGGAGATGGATAAAGTGATGGAGGAGATGAGTGAGATAGATGCGTGGGAATATGAGTATAAGATTAAAACCATTTTAGGCCGACTTGATATACATCACCTTAACCAGCACATTAACACTCTATCGGGCGGGCAAAAGAAACGTTTGGCTTTAGCTAAACTTTTAATTGAGGACCCGGAGATATATATTTTAGATGAGCCTACCAATCACCTTGATATTGATACTATTGAGTGGCTGGAAAAACTACTGACCGAGGGATCAAAAACAATTCTGATGGTTACGCATGACAGGTACTTCCTGGATAATGTTTGTAATGAGATTTTGGAGATTGACCGCGGTAAGATTATACCATATTTAGGCAATTACGGTTATTATCTTGAAAAGAAGGCTGAAAGGGAAGCATCTGATGAGGCAACGTTTCAAAAGAACTCTAACTTATTACGTAAAGAGTTGGAGTGGATGCGCAGGCAGCCTAAGGCTCGTGGTACTAAATCAAAGTCACGAATAGATGCTTTTTATGATCTTGAATCTAAAACCAAGAACAATGGCCCTAAACAAAACGTTGAGTTAAGTGTAAAAACATCCCGACAGGGTAACAAAATAATGGAAATGCATGAAGTAAGTAAGGGTTTTAACAACCATACTTATATCAACAAATTCAGCTATATATTTAAAAAGGGTGACCGCATTGGCTTAGCCGGTAAAAACGGCAGCGGCAAATCAACCTTATTAAACCTGATTACAGGTGGGCTAACTCCAGACAGCGGCGAGATAATTAAAGGCGAAACAACCATAATTGGTTACTTTAATCAATCTGGCTTGAGCTTTAAAGAAGACGAGCGCGTGATTGATATTGTAAAAAACGTAGCAGAGTTTATTACCATGGCTGATGGCAAGCTGATATCAGCATCAGCGTTGTTAACTTTATTCCTGTTCCCTCCTGCTAAGCAGTATGGAATGGTATCTAAATTAAGTGGTGGCGAAAAGAAACGCTTACATCTGATGAGTATTCTTATAAAGAATCCTAATTTTCTGATACTGGATGAGCCAACAAATGATTTAGATATTGATACCTTAAACGTTTTGGAAGAGTTTTTAGGCAACTTCCCGGGTATCCTAATAATGGTATCGCATGATAGGTATTTACTAGATAAGATGACTGACCAGCTATTTATTATGGAACCCGAAGGACAGGTTAAAATATATAACGGCAATTATTCATCATACCGTATTGAATTGGAAGAAAGCAAGCAGCAGAACAAAAAACCAGGCCCTGCCGCTCCCGTTCAAACAGAGCAACCAAAGAAAGCAAAACTTAGCTTTAAAGAAGAAAAGGAATATGAAGGCTTAGAGAAAGAAATAGCCGACATTGAAAAAACACTTAAAGCAACAACAGAAGAGCTTAACACCATTAATATTGATCCAAAAAAACTAAGTCAGCTTACTGATAAAATAGTTTATTTGAATAAGCAACTGGACGCAAAAACATCCCGTTGGATAGAGTTAGGCGAGTTGAAAGAGGTGTAAAGATGAAACTATCAGATATTATAGCATCAACAGGGGTAATAATATTACTTATAGCCTTCTTACTTAATTTGTATAAAAGATTACCAGCACAAAGTCGTTGGTATAGCGGCATGAATTTTTTGGGCGCAGGATTATGTGGCTTTTCATCTTATATGATCAGCTTTTATCCGTTTGTCATTCTTGAAAGTATTTGGGCGGCATTCGCCCTGGCATCATTTATAAAGGTTCCACGTGGAACATCTGAATAATAAAAAATATTAAACAATGTTCCACGTGGAACATGGAGGTTATATGTTTAAAAAATATAATGTAATTGTAGTTGGTGCCGGGCATGCGGGCTGTGAAGCTGCTGCTGCTGCTGCCAACCTTGGTTCGTCGGTTTTATTAATAACCATGAACATGGGCACCATTGCCCAAATGAGTTGCAACCCTGCAATGGGTGGAGTAGCAAAGGGACAAATTGTGCGCGAGATTGATGCACTGGGAGGATACTCTGGAATAATAACGGATAAAACATCCTTACAATTTAGGATGCTAAACAGATCAAAAGGCCCTGCCATGTGGAGCCCTCGTGCACAAAGCGATCGCGCGCGCTTTGCTGAAGAATGGCGCATTGCATTAGAAAAGACACCAAATGTTGATTTCTGGCAGGACACTGTTACTTCTCTTTTGGTTAAAGGCAATACTGTTGCGGGAGTAAAAACCTCAATTGGAATAGAAATAGAAGCAGACTCTGTAGTGCTAACTAACGGCACTTTTCTTAACGGTGTTATCCATATTGGTGAAAAAAAATTTGGTGGTGGCCGTACCGGTGAAAAAGCCGCTACAGGATTAACGGAACAATTGATAACATTAGGCTTTGATTCTGGCAGTATGAAAACCGGTACTCCTCCCCGCGTAGATGGACGCAGCTTGAATTATTCACTAATGGAAGAGCAATGGGGCGACGAAGAACGAGGTCGGTTTTCTTACACTAACGTAGAGATGTCAAAAGATCAGCGTTGCTGCTGGATCACCTATACCAACACTAAAGTACACGAAACATTGAAGGAAGGTTTTGAAAAGTCTCCAATGTTTACCGGTAGAATTAAAGGTTTAGGCCCCAGGTATTGCCCTTCAATTGAAGATAAAATCAATCGCTTTGCCGAGCGCGACCGCCATCAAATATTTGTTGAGCCCGAAGGATGGAACACTGTTGAGATATATGTAAATGGTTTTTCAACCTCTTTGCCAGAAGATGTACAATATAAAGCATTGACTCAAATACCCGGTTTTGAAACAGCTAAAATGTTCAGACCTGGTTATGCTATCGAATATGATTACTTCCCACCTACTCAATTGGGTTTGACTTTGGAAACCAAATTGATTAGCAACTTATATTTTGCTGGCCAAATAAATGGGACTACCGGTTATGAGGAAGCCGCATCACAGGGCTTTATTGCGGGTATAAACGCACATCAAAAAATCAATGATAAACATGAACTCATCCTAAAAAGGTCAGAATCATATATTGGTGTTTTGATTGATGACCTGGTAACTAAAGGAACTGAAGAACCCTACCGCATGTTTACCTCAAGAGCCGAACATCGTTTATTGTTACGCCAGGATAACGCAGATATAAGGCTAAGCCCGATGGGTCATGAATTAGGTTTAATAAGTGACGAGCGTTTAAATAAGGTGAAACTAAAGGTTAAAAACTCAGATGATATTGTTGCATTTACACGAAGCAAAAGCATTGATCCATCTGCAGTAAATACTTTACTCGAAGAAAGCGGAACAAGTACAATTAATCAAAGTGCTAAATTGTTCAATTTATTGAGCCGCCCGCAGATAGGATTTGAAGAGTTAAAATCGGTAGATGCTTCTTTACAAGATAAGCTATCAGGTTACGATAAAGAAACTATTGAGCAGGCTGAAATAAAAATTAAATACGAGAGTTACTTTATAAAAGAAATGGAAATTGTTGATCGCATGAAAAAAATGGAGGATAAAGAAATTAATCCCGAATTTG
>JAQBNY010000093.1 GCA_028288315.1 Mucilaginibacter sp. | reverse complement strand
GAAGGGTTCGAACCTTCACAGAGTGGTTAGCCCGCTTCGGGTTTCCCATTATCTCCGCCACCGGGACAAGGAGGTGTGTCTGCCAAAAATTTCACCACCCAACAATGTTTGTATTTGTTTGTATTTTTAAAGAACTGTAGAGCAATTGTCATTTGCTTTATACAAAAGTATAAGAGTTGAGCATTTCTTGCAAATATTTCAACAAAATATTTTTATTTTTATTTTTATTTTAATTAAACTTGTATTCCAATATAGATATTAAAATTTATGCCTCACAGGAAACCCCAAAATTTAGAAATTGATAATCTGGATATCCAGATTTTATCAATATTGATGAAAAATGCTACTACTCCTTACACGGAAATAGCAAAAGAGTTGATAGTTTCCGGCGGAACCATACACGTGCGGATGAAGAAATTGGAGGAATTGGGTGTAATTAAGGGTGCCAGCCTTGAAGTTAATCCGCAGAAGTTAGGTTATGATGTTACCGCTTTCCTTGGAATCTTCCTTGAAAAGGGGTCGCAGTATAATGAAGCGGTGAAACAACTAAAAATGGTTCCTGAAATTGTTGAGCTGCATTACACCACTGGCAGCTGGAGCATTTTCGCCAAAATTGTATGTCATGACACAAATCATCTGCGCGAAGTATTGAACGAGCAGATACAAAGCGTAAAAGGCATACAACGCACCGAGACTTTCATTTCATTAGAAGAAAGCATTAAAAGACAGATCACTTTAGAATAAACTTTACTTAGATACTTCTGCTGGTTTCTATAATGAAACTCCCAGATCAACAATATCGAACAAGGAAGTTAACGCTTCGTTGTTTGATATTGCTATGTATAGAAGTAAGTGCTAAATTTATTTTTTCGCAGTCGCTAGGCTCCAGCCGGGTGACAACATATTATAAGGCCGCCACAGTTAATCACATAACCTACCCAACTTAATATTTACCAAACCCTGCATAATAGCCCCTTCAAATACTCCCCTTCCGGGAATGATGCCCTTACCGGGTGGTCTTCGGGTTGATGAAACTGGTAAATGAACTGTACCTGTTTACCGGCATCCAGCGCGGCCCAGGCCAATACCTGTTTAAACGTTTCCATATCCATAGCGCCCGAGCACGAGAAAGTGGCCAATAGTCCGCCGCTATTTAATAACTGCATACCCAGGCGGTTCAGATCTTTATAAGCGCGCGAAGCCCGGTCTAAAGCCGAGCGTGACGGCGCATACTTTGGCGGATCAAGCACTATAATATCAAAGCTCTCACCATCATCCCTAAACTTTCTGAGCTGTACGTTCACATCAGATTTTATGGCGTCGTGCTTTGTATCTTCAAAACCATTAAGGCGGATATTTTCTTTTAATGTTTCAAGCGCCAGTGCCGAGCTATCAACACTCGTAACTTGCGCTGCGCCGTTTTGCAAGCTATTTAGTGTAAAGCCACCTGTATAGCAAAAGCAATCCAATACTTTTTTGCCTTTAGCGTAGTTTGCCAGTACCAGGCGATTATCCCGCTGGTCGCAGTAAAAGCCGGATTTTTGACCTTCTGCAATATTAATACCGTAGCTAATACCGTTCTCTTTTACCATTACCAGTTCAGGCGGCTCATTACCTGCTAATAAGGTGTTGGTGGTTTCTAAACCCTCATGCGCACGTGATGCCGCATCGCTTTTATCAAAAATACTGGCGGGGCTTAGCAAAGCTTTTAATTCATCTATAATAACCGGCATAGCGGCTTGCATGCCCGATGTTAGTACCTGTACGGCTAAATGATTGGCATATTTATCTACTATAAGTCCGGGCAGGTAGTCAGATTCACTGAAGATTAGTCTGCAGGTATCTGTATTGCCATCGGCTAAAATATGAGCACGGCCGGCAATCGCTGTTCTTACTTTTTCCCTAAACCAGTTATCATCCACCGGAATGTTCTCATCCCACTCCAGCAAACGTACCGCAACGCGCGATTGATCGTTGTAAAAGCCATAGGCCATAAATTCTTTTTTACCATCCAGCAGGCGTATTATTTCGCCATTGGCCGGCTTACCCTTTACATTCTCTATAGCTCCTGAAAATACCCAGGGGTGCTTGTGCAGCACCGCTTTCTCTTTTCCCTTCTTTAATACAACATCAATCATAACCGCAAAGGTAATAATTATCACATCTGTGCTTTTTAGTATCATTATAAATAACACATTGGGTTGATTTTTATGTTATTAAACTGGTAAATTCACGTTGTTAAGCCTATTATCTATGGAAAAGGAAAAAATTTGCCCGGGCACACTTCAGGACCCGGGACTGCAAGACCCATCGCGCCGAAATTTCTTAAAGCAATCCGGTCTGTTAACTGCCGTGGCTTTAACGCCAGCAACGGCATTAAAAGCGGCTAATGAGCATGTTGATGATAAAATTGCGGGCGCTTTAGAGAAAATGCCGCTAAAAATGGAAGTTAATGGTAAGCCGTACAAACTTTCTGTTGAACCACGGGCAACCCTGCTTGATATTTTACGCGAACAACTGGATTTAACCGGCACCAAAAAAGGCTGTGACCACGGCCAGTGTGGGGCGTGTACCGTTCATGTAGATGGCACACGTGTAAACTCCTGCTTAACGCTTGGCATAATGGCGAACGGCAAAAAAGTTACTACTATAGAAGGTCTTGCCAAAGGCGACGAGCTACACCCAATGCAGGAAGCATTTCTGAAACATGATGGTTTCCAGTGTGGTTATTGTACTCCGGGGCAAATCATGTCGGCAGTGGCCTGTATAAAAGAAGGGCACGCAAATAGCGAGGGCGAAATTAGAGAATATATGAGCGGTAATATTTGCCGCTGCGGGGCATACCCCAATATTGTGAACGCTATTTTAGAAGTGAAGAACGGAGGGCAACCGGTATGAAACAGTTCACCTATGTAAAACCAACCACACAAACTACAGCTGTTACAGCTATAGGCAAGCCCGGCACTAAAATAATTGCCGGAGGCACCAACCTGGTAGACCTGATGAAGAAGGGCGTAACCGCGCCTAATAGATTGGTTGATATTAACGCACTTCCTTTAAAAGAGATCAGTACAACAAAAGACGGCTTGCATATTGGCGCTTTAGCACTTAACAGTGTGGTATCAGAAAATGCCACGGTAATTAAGTTACAACCTTTATTGTCAATGGCACTAAAGGCGGGCGCATCCCCCCAGTTGCGTAACATGGCAACCGTTGGCGGTAATATGATGCAGCGTACACGTTGTGTTTATTTTTATGATACAACAATGCCCTGTAATAAACGTGCCCCCGGCACCGGTTGCGGCGCAATGGAAGGTTACAACCGCATGCATGCCATTTTTGGCACAAGTGATAAATGTATAGCCGTTCACCCAAGTGATATGTGCGTTGCTTTAGCAGCTTTGGATGCTACAGTTGTTGTAACCGGGAAAAAAGGAACACGACGCATTCCTTTCACCCAATTCCACCGCTTACCCGGCGATAACCCTGAACTGGACAACCAATTGGCAGCGGACGAAATGATATTATCGGTAGAGATTCCTGAAAATAATTTTGCCAAAAACAGCTATTACCTAAAAGTGCGCGACAGGCAATCTTACGCTTTTGCGCTGGTATCTGTTGCCGCGGCGCTTGATATCCAAAATGGTGTTATACAAAGCGCGCGTTTGGCAATGGGTGGCGTGGCACACAAACCATGGCGCTTGTTTGATGCCGAAAAAGCACTGGCTGGCAAACCCGCAACTGAAGACAGCTTTAAAACAGCCGCCTTAATTGCCATGCAAGGCGCCAAAGGCCATGAATACAATGCATTTAAATTAAAACTTGCCCCGGCAACAATTGTCGAGGCGTTAAAACACGCGTCAGGCTTAGTTTAAAATTATGATGAAAGAAGCAACCATTTCAACAATACCAACCTCTGCCGATGGCTTAAGCCGTGTTGATGGCAGGGCAAAAGTTACAGGTGCCGCCAAATACTCTGCCGAATATAAATTAGACGGCATGACGTACGCGGTTCTTGTAGGCAGTACAATAACCAATGGCACAATAGCATCCATAGATATTAAGGCGGCAGAAAAAGCGCCGGGCGTACTGGCTGTTATCACTTATCTGAACGCTCCAAAGGTGCCGGGGCATCAAGTGGCTAAAAACCCAGGGAAGCCAGAGGTAAAAAGCGGCCCTTTAAAGGTATTTTATGATAATAAAATAATGCTTAACAACCATCCGGTTGCTATGGTTATTGCTGATACTTTTGAGCGTGCCCAGTATGCCGCATCATTAGTAAAAGCAACTTACAACAAACAGGTGCATGATACCAAACCGCCTAAAGATATTAACAAAGGCGTAGCCCCATCAGATGGAAAAGATTTTACCCGTGGTACTGCCGATGCCTGGCAAAATGCCCCAATAAAATTGGAGCAGGAATACACTTTGCCTAACGAATTTCATAACCCAATGGAACTGCACGCCATTATTGCCAAATGGAATAGTGACGATAAGCTAACCATTTGGGATAAAACACAGGGTGTGAAAGCCACCCGCGGAGACATTGCCAAAGCATTTAATTTAAAGGAAGAAAACGTACAGGTAAACTCGCAATTTGTGGGTGGAGCTTTTGGCAGTGCCCTGCAAGTATGGCCGCATGAAATAGCCGCTATTATTGGTGCCAAGGTTGTTATGCGCCCTGTTAAACTGGTTTTAAGCAGGCCTGATATGTTTACTTCTGTAGGTTATCGCCCGTATACCTGGCAAAAAATAGGTATTGGCGCTACCGCAGATGGTAAGCTGGTTGGTATTACACATGAGGCCGCCGGACAAACATCATCATACGAAGATTTTTCTGAAGGACCAATAAACGTAAGCAAAGCGTTATACGCCTGCCCTAATGTTACCACCCGTTATAAAATAGTATCACTTGACGTTGGCACACCTACCTGGATGCGCGGCCCGGGTGAGGCTACAGGAGCATTTGCGTTGGAATCAGCATTAGATGAACTTTCTTACAAATTGAAGGTAGACCCGATTGAACTCCGTTTAATTAATTATGCCAAAACTGACCCTGTAAGCGGCAAACCTTTCAGCAGCAAGTTCTTGGATGAAGCCTATGAAATAGGTGCCAAACAAATAGGCTGGAAAGACCGCAAGGCAGAGCCTGCACAGGCTACGCAAAACGGCTGGCTGGTTGGATATGGAATGGGTGGCGGCATGTTTGGCGCTTACCGTGATAAGGCAACTGTTAAAGCCATTATGAAAGCGGATGGCATACTTACCCTGCAAACCGCGGTGAGTGACATAGGCCCTGGAACAGGGACTGCTATGACTTTGATAGCTGCCGAACGAATGGGTATATCGCCGGATAAAATTAAATTTGAAATGGGCGAATCTTCTTTGCCAGATGCACCTATGCAGGGCGGATCAGCTACTACTGCTACTGTGGGTGGTGCTGTGTATGATGCCTGCAATGATCTGAAACAAAAATTTCAAAAGCTGATGGGTAATGGCGGTACGGATAAGCTTGATTATGCCAAAATACTAAAGGACAATAACCTGCCATCGCTTGATGTTACGGTACAATCTTCACTGGGATCTGACGGGCAAAAATACTCTATGCAATCATGGTCGGTGCATTTTACAAAAGTGCTGGTACACCCAAAAACAGGTGTGGTTAAAATAGATAAAGTGGTTTGTGTTGCTGATTCGGGAACTATTGTTAGTCCGAAAACGGCCCGCAGCCAGATAGTTGGCGGCGCTATTGGCGGCATAGGCATGGCATTGATGGAAGAAGGCGTTATAGACCAACGCTATGGCCGTTATGTAAATAACAACCTTGCTGATTACCATGTGCCGGTGAATGCCGACATCCCGCAGATAGAAGCTCTATTTGTAAATAAACCCGACCCTCACATAAACCAGATGGGAGCTAAAGGTATGGGAGAGATTGCTTTAATAGGTATGGCAGCAGCTGTTGCCAACGCGGTATATAACGCTACCGGCAAACGTGTACGCGATTTACCAATTACACCCGACAAACTCATATAATTATAAATATAACAAAGCCGCTTCATTGAAAAGCGGCTTTGTTATATAGTATTTTTTGTCTGCTCAGTCTTGTGTAATAGGCTGATGGTGTTCATGGCAGGCTTCGGCACATCTAAAACAGGCTTCGGCACATTTCTGGCAATGCTCATGCTCATGCATGCCACATTCATGGGCACACATGCGGCATATCTCTTCGCATAAAACCAAATATTGATGAGCTATCTCTGAATTACGCTCAAGCAATCTTGTGGCTTGTGAGCATATATCAGCACAGTCGCGGTCAAGGCTAATACACCTTACCATCGGCTGTACATCTTGCTCATGTAAACAGGCAGTAGCACAATTTTCGCAGGCAGCTAAGCAATCCAATAATGCTTGGATTAGCACTCTATGATTGTGATTTTCCATATCTATCAATTATTATTGTGTTATAATAAATCAATAAACAATACCCTAAAATGTTTGGATAAATTAAAATTAGAGGGTAACAGAGATGGTGGATTAACCTAATCCTTTAAATAAAAAGGGCAGATGCCTTATGGCATCTACCCCCCTACAAACTATCACTTAAAATTTTATTTCTGTTGATTGTCTTTCTGCAGCGTGTCTTTCTGTTGAGTATCTTCATCCGGTTCGTCACCAGATAAGCCTACAACTTTGTAAACCTTGTTGTTATCTGCATCTGTCTGTTCCTGGAAATAAGTTCCGTCAGGAGATACGTATAATTTTTCGCCGTTTACTTTTATCTTATGGCAATCATCAGGTAGTTGTTTAACAATATCACCTATTTGCAGCTGTGTTTCATTATATGATCCGTTGCTTCCACCATCATCAGTGTTCAGTTCGCCATCTTTACCGGCAACCTCGTAAACAACAGTGCCATTATCTTTAGTTACCTCACGGTAATAAACACCGTTTGATTCATAATATTGCTGACCATTAATTGTGATGGGCTGTGCTTTTGAAGGCAATGCATTTACTGCAGCACCAATTGG
>JAQBNY010000082.1 GCA_028288315.1 Mucilaginibacter sp. | reverse complement strand
CAGGATTATTTGTTGGACAAAATTTAGTAACACTTAAACAAGTGGACTCTACCAACAGTTTCCTGAAAAATATATTGTCAAATTCCAAGCCAGTACCTGAAGGAACGGTCATTATGGCAGAAGAGCAGTATGCTGGCCGCGGGCAACGCGAAAGCACATGGCACGCTGAACCAGGAAAAAACCTAACATTTAGCATACTGTTAAAGCCCTATTTTATATCAGCTACAGATCAATTTAATTTAACCAGAGCTGTAAGTATGGGTGTTTTTGAAGCACTTGAACCTATTTTGGGCACTCAGTTAAAAATAAAATGGCCAAACGATATTTATTATGCTGATAAAAAATTGGGTGGAATGCTGATAGAAAATATATTACAGGGCAGCCAAATCAAAAATTCCATAATAGGCATAGGTATTAACGTAAACCAGGATAATTTTACTGACAAAGCCGGTAATGCAACTTCTGTAAAGCAGATATTACAGAAGGATTATGATTTAAAAAATATATTATCGGAAATTTGTAACCATGTAGAAGCATATTATCTGCATCTTAAGGCCGGCCGAATTGATTTTGTAAGAAATATTTATTTAAGCCGTTTATACTGGTTAAACAAAGAGGGGCAATTTCGGTCAAACGGGGAAGTTTTTACCGGGGTGATCAAAAATGTTACCTACAACGGTTTGCTGATTGTTGAAAGTAACGGTAAAGAAGAGGCTTATAACTTAAAAGAGATAGAATTTTTAAACAAATAAAATGAAGAAACTGATTTTAGCAATAACCGCATTAATTATAACTGCAAGCGCGCAGGCACAGGTTGAGGCACATGTTAAATGGTCATACGGAGCTAAAAAGATCAGCGCTACCGAAGCCGTTGTGTTTTTAAAAGCCACTATAGACAATGGCTGGCACATTTACTCACAAACTGTTAAAGAAGGCGGCCCGGTTAAAACCTCGTTTACTTTTACTCCATCAAAAGAATATACCTTAGTTGGTAAAACTAGCGAGCCTAAGCCTACTACCAAATTTGAAAAAGTATTTGGGATGAATGTGGGTTACTTTGAGAACTCGGTAATATTTCAGCAAAAGGTTAAATTGAAATCGGAAAATGTAAAAGCAGTTACAGGCAAGCTGGAGTTTATGACCTGTAATGATCAAAAATGTTTGCCACCAGATGAGGTAACGTTCTCTGTACCATTAGGCAAATAATTACACAACGACAATGATAGTACCTACCAGGCGCAGCATAGTACGCAGCGCACTTATATTTTTAGTTACCATACTTGCCTTTGTTGTAACACCACAACAGGTAAAGGCTTTGCAAACCACCACCACTGATACAGTAGCAACCAGCGGCATAGAGTTTACAGATATACCAACCGCTGCAGATAGTATTGCCATAAAAAAGAAAGCAGCAGCTGAAGCCGCAAAAGTTGCTCTTGCACAAAATAAAGCTAAGCCTGAAAGTAAAACAATCCCCAAAACATTATGGCAGGTATTTATTGCCGGCTTTTTAGGCGGGTTTGCAGCATTTTTAATGCCATGCATATACCCTATGCTGCCATTAACAGTAAGCTTTTTTACTAAAAAGGCAGGCAGCCGCAGCAAGGGAATCTTTAACTCAGTACTTTATGGCTTATCTATCATATTTATATACGTGTTTATAGGCATTTTAGTAGCAGTACTATTTGGCCCCGCCGCTTTAAATGGGTTAGCTACTAATGGTGTTTTTAATTTCTTCTTCTTTTTACTGCTGATCGTTTTCGGTGTGTCATTCCTTGGGGCGTTTGAAATTACGCTGCCAAGTTCACTGGCAAATAAACTTGATGAAAACTCCGACAAGGGCGGTTTAGTTGGGATATTTTTTATGGCTGCCACATTAGTGGTGGTTTCGTTTTCGTGTACCGGCCCCATTGTAAGTTCTGTTTTGTTAGATGCTGCGGTTAAAGGCGAGCGCTTAGGCCCAGCTATAAGTATGCTGGGGTTTTCAACTGCTTTAGCATTGCCATTTACTTTATTCGCCATGTTCCCATCGGCATTAAAAACGCTGCCAAAATCTGGCGGATGGCTAAATAGCGTTAAGGTTGTTTTAGGCTTTATTGAGATCGCATTTGCGCTTAAATTTTTATCGAATGTGGATTTGGCTTACCATTGGAACCTGATAGATCGTGAGGTTGTTCTTTCATTATGGATAGCCATAGGGTTATTAACGGGCTTATATCTTATTGGGAAGATCAAATTCTCGCATGATAGCGACGTTCCTTATCTTTCAGTACCGCGTACTTTTATATCTATAATAGTATTTGCTTTTGTTTTTTATATGATACCAGGTTTATGGGGAGCACCACTAAACGCCATAAGCGCATTGTTGCCTCCGTTAAGCACACAGGATTTTGATATTTCTGCCGGAGCGGGTTCAGGTGCCTCGCCAGCCTTGGGTAACACAACAACCATCAAAACAAAAAAATACGAAGAGCTTTTTAAACGCCTGCCAAAAGTAAAAGGGCTTGACGAATGGTATGATTATGACCAGGCTCTCGAGGTGTCAAAACAGCTTAAAAAACCAATACTTATTGATTTTACAGGGTGGAACTGTGTTAACTGCCGCCAAATGGAGCAAAATGTTTTTCCGGTTCCGGAAGTATTGAAGAGGCTGCAGAATGAATTTGTGATGTTGCAATTGGTGATAGATGATAAAACGGATTTGCTGGAAAATGAAAAATATACATCGGCCGTAACCGGGAAAAAGATTACTACCCTTGGTGCCAAGTGGCTTGATAAAGAAATATCAAAATATAACTCAAACGCCCAGCCTTTTTATGTTATTATAAATGAAAAAGGCGAGACATTAGTGCCGCCGCAGGGCGCTACTTTTAATGTAAATGAGTATATAAAATACTTAGACAGTGGTATTGCGGCTTACAAAAAGTAAACAATGAGTGAAAAATTAGTGTAAATTCGCGGAACTTTTACAGTTGAAACGATACTGCCAATTTAATGGCAGTACACATTTAAAATTCAGCGCCTTTAAAAAAAATGACGCAAATAAAAAACATAGGAGTTTTTACTTCCGGTGGCGATGCACCGGGTATGAATGCTGCCATAAGAGCTGTTGTACGCTCGGCAACATATTATGATATAGAGGTTACTGGTATCCGCCGTGGATATGAGGGGATGATAAATGGTGAGTTTTTTGCCATGGACAGAAAATCTGTATCAAACATTATTCAGCGTGGCGGCACTATTCTTAAAACCGCTCGCAGTGATCAATTTAGAACCCCCGAAGGTCGTAAATTGGCTTACAATCAATTAAAAACACATAATGTTGATGCACTTGTAGCCATTGGCGGTGATGGTACTTTTACCGGCGCCCGTATTTTTGGCCAGGAGTATGATATGCCTATTGTTGGTTTACCAGGCACCATTGATAATGACCTTATTGGCACTGATTTTACAATAGGTTATGATACCGCTATTAACACAGTTATTGACGCGGTTGATAAGATAAGGGATACTGCAGAGTCACATGACCGTGTATTTATTGTTGAAGTAATGGGCCGTGATTCGGGATTAATTGCCTTGCGTACTGGTATAGCATCAGGTGCAGAAGCTATTCTCATCCCAGAAACCAAAACTGATATTAATAACCTCTGCGAAAGGTTAGAGCATAGTCGTAAAGATAAGCTGTCAAAAATTGTTATAGTTGCCGAAGGCGACGATGCCGGTGGTGCTTTTGAAATAGGCCGCCATGTTAAAGAAAGGTTCCCGCATTATGATACGCGCATATCTATATTAGGCCATATACAACGCGGCGGTCGCCCATCATGTATGGATAGGGTATTGGCAAGCCGTGTTGGGGTAGCTGCTGTTGAAGCATTAAGAGACGGCCATCGTAACGAAATGATAGGTATAATCCATAACGAGATATCGTACACCCCATTTGAGCATGCTATTAAGCATCATATAGAAATAAACCCCAACTTTTTAAAGCTGGTAGAAATATTGTCTATATAGTTTATACTATATTATGAATTAAAAAGAGCCACTCATTGAGTGGCTCTTTTTAATTTCTACGGGCATTCTCTATAATTCATACACAATTAATTATTAGGCTTTTATATTTTAAAGAATATTTTATACCTTTGCATCCCCGCAGAAAGAACTCCGGGGACATGTTGAATACATAAAAAATAAAAAAATGGCAACTAAAATCAGACTGCAAAGACACGGTAAAAAAGGCAAACCTTTTTATTATATCGTAGTAGCAGATGCCCGTGCTCCAAGAGACGGTCGTTTTATTGAGCGTATAGGTTCATACAACCCAAACACCAATCCGGCTACAATTGACATTAATTTTGATAAAACCCTTGATTGGGTAAACAATGGCGCACAGCCAACAGACACCTGCCGTGCAATACTTTCTTACAAAGGCGTATTATACAAAAAACACTTACAAGGTGGTGTTAAAAAAGGTGCTTTAACTACAGAACAAGCAGATACTAAATTTGCTGAGTGGTTAGATCAAAAAGACAGTAAAATAACCGGAAAAAAATCAAACCTTAACGCTGCAAAAGACGAAGCCCGTAAATTGGCTTTAATTGCTGAAGCGAAAAAGAAAGATGATAAAGCCGCAGCTATTGCCGCTAAAAACACACCGGTTGCTGAAGAAGTAGAAGAAGAAGTTTCTGAAGCACCTGCTGAAGATGCTGCTACTGAAACTGAAGCAGAAAGCGCTGAATAATTATTTAGGATTAAGGACGAAGGAAGTAAGAAAAAAGACGATTGTCATGATTCTTGTCTCTTGGTTCTTACATCTTGATTCTAACAATGGCGAAAGACACAAGTCTTTCGCCATTGTTATTTAAAAGCATTTAATAATGAAAACCGAAGATTGTTTCAGAATAGGCAGTATACTAAAAACCAAAGGCCTTAAAGGCGAAATGCAATTGTATATAGATTTTGAAGGTGCCGAGAAGATTAAGATCACCTCACTGTTTATTGACCTTGCCGGTAAGCTGGTACCTTACTTTGTAACCTCAATAAAGTATCTGCAAAAAAACCAGGCATACCTGTTTTTGGAGGATATAGATACTATTGAAAAAGCATCTGCCCTGGTCAAAAAAGACCTTTATCTGCCTAATAAACTGAAGCCTAAAAAGAAAAAGGACGAATTTACACTTAAAGATGTTAAGGGTTTTATTGCCGTTGATGAAACCCACGGCGAGTTAGGCGAGATATTAGATATTGTGGAATATCCGCAGCAGTTGATAGCCACTGTTCAATATAAAAATAAGGAAGTGCTGTTCCCGCTGAATGTTGATATTATAAAAGGCATTGACGTTGAGGGCGGTGAAATATACATTGCCCTGCCCGATGGTTTGCTGGATGTTTATTTAGAAGACTAAGGGATTAGATAACTCAAAAAAAATATTTGTCAAACATGTTTGACATTTGTAATGTTTGTTTTACATTTGGTAAATCAAACTTTACAATTATGAGATCACGATTTCTATTTTCTTACAAAAGCAGGCTGATAGGTTACTTTTGTATAATCGCCTACATACCTTTAATGGTAGTTAAAAAAGTCTTGCATAACGGCTATAATAACCAGTCGCCATCCAGTAAACTGGCAGATGCAACAGGTGTTTTCAACAGCGAACATATTTTAACAGCAATTGCCTTATTGTTAATAATGTTTGGATTGCTTTTAGTAG
>JAQBNY010000056.1 GCA_028288315.1 Mucilaginibacter sp. | reverse complement strand
GACTATTTGATATATTCTTCAGTTTAGGAGTTATTATATTTATTTTATCATGGCTTTTACCATTATTGGTTATTATGATAAAAATAGAGTCGCGGGGACCTGGTATATTTAAACAGGAACGTTCCGGAAGAAATAATAAACCGTTTTGGTGTTACAAATTCCGTAGTATGCGTATTAATAACATTTCAAAACAAGCTACTAAAGGTGATATAAGAACAACCAGAATTGGCGCGTTTATGAGAAGGACCAGCCTGGACGAGCTACCTCAATTTTTTAATGTTTTATTAGGCGAAATGAGCGTTGTAGGCCCAAGGCCGCACATGCTTAAACACACTGAAGAATTTAGCCGGGTAATATATCAATATATGGATCGTCACTTTTTAAGGCCGGGTATTACCGGTTGGGCACAAGTTAATGGTTATCGCGGTGAAATTAAAGATCATAACCAACTACTAAAAAGGTTTGAATATGATATGTGGTATATTGAAAACTGGACCAATACCTTCGACATTAAAATAATTCTCAAAACTTTTATAAGCGTTATTAAAGGTGACGAGAACGCTTATTGATTAGGCTGTTACTGTTCTGCTTTAATCATTTACTTTACTGTATTTAAATTGCAATATATTACCATTGTTTATTTGATTGCCTTCGTTTGATATATATAAGTTTCCCTGCTTATCAAATGCCATACCTTCGGGCTGTAAAAACGCATCAGCATTTAATGGATAAACCTGCTGAACGTTCCAGCTCTCATCTGCCACAACCAAAAGTTTATTTACCGACGATAATATATACCATTGTTTGGTAAGCGGATTTTTTGCCAATGCCGATGGATGAAACTTAAGCTTTTTTTTACTTATAAGCTCGCTTATCTTGCTTACATCAATTTTAAAATTACCCGCGTTTACAATTGAGCCGTCAGCTGATACATTGAGTATAAAGCCGCTGCATTCTTTTTCGTGTTTATCGCCAGGGCATTGCTTGCATAAAGCATATAATTTATTAGCTGCCTGATCTGCATGCAAGCCTTCATATTCGCCGGCAGGCAGCAAGTTATCAAACTCTTTTATATCTGTTAACTTACCGCTATTAATCTCGTTTAGTGCAAGGCTATAAAACTTGCCATCGCTGCGCAGCATAATGGCCCTGTTCCCAATAATGGCCACGTCTTCATAATCGCCGTGTTTCCCAAATTTAGCATGGCTTACCTGTTTATCGCCCAGGCGAAAATAGTATATATTACCATCTTCATCCTGCTCGGCATATATGCGGCTATTATCGCCGTTATTGAATGCTATACCTGATATCTCCAGCAATTCTGATGGCATTACATATTTTACAGGTTTACTCAAATCATAGCCTGACGGGCTTTTTACATTTTTATTTTTTATTTGACTGCATGAAGAACCTATAATACCTATCAGCAATAAAGAAAATATAGCGGCTGTTTTCATGGTGATATAATTTTTTCCGAGCTTAATTGTTTAATAAACGGTATATTTTTTTCTGCGACAGGATCAGTTCATCTGTAATTTCGGAACGTATTTGCTTATAATATTGGCTTATTACCACCTTTAACCAAATATCAACCGCTTTTTACAGGTTTGCAAATATTGCAGAGGCAATAACAAATGCTAAAACAGCAGCAATAAGGCCATACATAAATATGTTATAAGCAATACGCAACAGGCGATACTTTTTACCTAAAACCACTCCTTGTGAATACACGTCTTTAATCAAAGTCCCGTATAAAAACTCCCTGTCTCCCATCATTTTGGTCATGCCGTAACTATAATCATCAAGGCCCATTTTATAGTAGTTACCAAAAAACAGCAGATTTACATTTTTATCATCAACATCAGATCTTAAAAAAGTACCTGCAGGGATAGATGGGCGTGTAGCCAATATTGAAAACGTCATGGCAAGTAAACTAATGGATAATAGGATGAAAGTAGGGATGATCAAATACTCATATTCGCTTAGCCTGCGCAATAACAAACTAATAATAGCTGATAGTATAATAGAGTTTACGGTGATCATAATATGCGCCTTGTTATCGGCCATATCACTCAGGCGTTGATGGTTGCTCGAGCTTATCCTAAACATGGTTTCAATACCCTTATCTGGCTTTTCCTCTTTGTCCTTTTTACTTTTTGGCATAGCAACAGCAGCATAATCCATTAATATATCAGGGCGTTTCTTTTCTTCTCCCACACTTTTTTTGCTTGTTTTTTCTTTTATCACGGCTACTTTGCTTTCTAACTTTTTAATATTTTTTTGTTTACCATTATTAAGTAAAACCTGGCAATAGTCAGTGTGGTAATGGTGATCTTTTAAAAATTTTATGCTTTTTCGGCGCCAGTCCTGCTTGCTTATATCTGTGTTATGTAAAGCATTCACCTCTTTATGCAACAACTTATCGTTATCAAAAAAATCATTGGTACCTAAATGAAACAGATCTGCGTCACAAACAATTTGCTCTAAGAACACATTTGGCAATTGCGGCATTTTTGTAGCCATTATACAGCTGCTCACATCCTCAATAATGCCTTCCTCTATATTATGATTCCTTAAAAAGACATCGGCAAGCTTAACGCTTTCTTCCTCATGGCAATTTAAATCTACCATATACCCCAGGTCATGAAACCAGGAAGCGGTCATTACAATAAAAAAATCACGATCATTTAATTGGTAATGGTTGGCAATTTGAGCTGTCTTACCAGCCATATATTCCGTATGCTGTTTGCTATGGAAAAAAAGTATAGGATTGTAATGCAATTGATAATACTCCACTGCATACTCATTAACCTGCTTCAGTAATTGCTGATAGTTCATGCTTTTAGTTCAAGATGGTAAAAAACAATTAGTAAACGTTTTAATTCTATTTAGGTGTTATGCAGTATCAAATACTGTTACTTTGTGTATAAATATAAAAATTAAAATCTTTAGTCGGCCATAAATGAAAGCACATCAAAAAAGGCAATTTTTACCCATACTAATTGTTTTACAGTTACTAATGGCTATGCCTTTTGCTGTTAAAGTTTTCGGGCAATCACAGTTACAACAATTTGATGATAATATAATGCTCGACCTGGCCGCTCACCGCACACCTGAACAAACCCGCGTAATGCTTTTTATGACACATACCATAAAATATGGCGACTATGGTGTGCCTGCAGCACTGTTTATTGGTGGCATAATACGTAATGATAGGCAGATGCGCCAAAATGCATTATATGTTGGTAGTAGCACAGCCATTACAATGGGCGTTACATTGTTACTTAAACAACTAATAAAGCGCCGCAGGCCTTTTGTGCAAAATTTAAAAATTGTAGCGGTTTATACTGCGGGCAGCACATCTTTTCCATCAGGCCATGCGTCATCAAGCTTTGCTACGGCAACAGCATTATCAAGCGCATATCCTAAATGGTATGTTATAGCACCTGCCATATTATGGGCAGGATCGGTAAGTTATTCAAGAATGTACTTGGGTGTGCATTACCCTACAGATGTAGCTGCCGGGGCAATTTTAGGTAGCGGAACGGCCCTGTTATTACAGCCGTTAAAAAGGTTAAATTAAGTATAAAAGAGTTGCACCGGAGGTACATATTAATTAAGTCATAAGTACAAATTGTATAGTCCAATGCCTGTAAATTAAGTATTATTGTATAATAAATTAATACATCAATGTTATCTGAACCTACCTACCTTCCAGCTCGTATGGTGGCTTCAACTATTGAGGCTCATTTCACAAAGCATTTATTAGCTGCCGGTTCGCTTAAAGATGAAAATTTAGCAACCGCGCCTAACAGCACTATTATTGAAGCTGTTATTGATATTGCTTTTTGGGCAAGCCTGCGCCGCGAAGAAGGGCACTCGCCAACTGTATCATTAGCTTTGTTGCAACCCGGTCAATCAGACAGGCCACTCATATTTGGACAAAAGCTTAGGTTAACACCGCAAAACCTTATTAAACTGGCACCAGCTGTTGAACAGCCCGGCATACATATAGGAGTTTGGCCAGAGGGCGATGATATTTTTATTTGGGGCACCACACATAGCATACCTGCAGTTTGCTTTGTATTAGAGGTAATTGAACCAGGTTTACTGGTTATAAAACATCGCCGGGTGGGTGGCTTTGGCAAATTTGTTAACATTGCTGTGCTACAAGGCGATCAGATAAAAGTGTTGGATGAAGTAACCATGGGCATTGCCGATTGTCCTTCGCTTCTTTCGTCATTGGAGAATATGCCTTTACCATCGTTCATAGGTGAATCATTTAACGTACTGGTACAACTTGCGGCTTCTATGCGGGTTCATAAGCGTGGTGGATTGGTATTAATTGTTCCGCCGGATACTAATGATTGGGAGCAATCAATTGTACAGCCAATTAAATACCCCGTAACACCTGCTTACAGCGCTATATCGGAATTGTTAAACCTGAGCGATAAAGAAAAGAATAAATTACAATGGCAGGAAGATTTGCTGGAGGCTATTGATCTTATTGGTGGGTTTACCGCTGTTGACGGCGCTACTATCATTACCAAACAATATGATCTTTTGGCATTTGGTGTAAAAGTTGGCAGGCCCGAAAATAGTGTCCCTGTAGGGCAGATTATATTTACCGAACCTATTGCCCAAGGAAAGGCGGTAAAAATGCATCCGGCCCAAAGTGGGGGAACCCGGCATTTAGCAGCTGCCCAGTTTGTAAGTGACCAGCATGACGCGGTAGCACTGGTAGCTTCACAGGATGGCCAGTTTACGGTTTTTGCATGGTCAGAACAGTTGAACATGGTGCATGCCCACCGCATAGATGTATTACTTTTATAACTTTTATAATAAATGATTTAAACCTATATTTATATACAAGATTAAGGTTATGAATCTGAACAAATTTTCAAATACCCCTTTTAATCTCTGTATCTCATTTAACAAGTTAATTGAGCATTATGAGGAAGTGGCTGCTACGCAAACGGGGTACCGTGCAGAACAGGCCAAAACCTTACTTAAAGAGGTTGAACCTCATCCGGAATTAAGGAATGGAATTGATAACGTTATTCAATTACAAGAAAATTCTGAAGTTATAAAGCATCTCTTATCAGACCTTTTCCCTGAAGCATTAACCGAAAACGAAATAAAGGCGATCACTGTTCCTTTCCAGGATTTTCTTGTTAATCCAACCAAACGTTTCCAAAAAATCCTGAGTGATGCCGGGCCAAAGTTCGACATCAGTATTAGAGATTTTAGCGAACATCAGTTATACGTGCTTAGCTGCTGTTTAATTTTGGCGGATTATTACGACCAGCATTTTGACTTTACTAAACCATTTTTTTATGATATTCCTACTGCCAGTGGTATATTGAAACATTACCGCATATTATATAATGCGGATTTTATGGAAATTATTCCTACAGAAAAAGCAGTAAAGCTTACAGCTGAAGATATTGACCTGTTAAGAGATAACTTTGATGATCTTGATTTGTGGATGCGACTATTCCCCATTGGTAGTTGGACGCTTAAAGGCTTTGCTTTAATAAGCCTGGTTGATATTACGGTTGAGAATGCGGTATCTACCTTAAAAGGCACATTGCTTGGCGCCTCTTATAACGAAGATGTATATGAAAATATACTATCGGTGTTTAAATCAATATTTCGCCTGCCCGATTTAAAGGTGGGCTTTACCACCTATAATTCAGATGAGAATACGTTTGGTTTGGCTACGTTCAACCACAAATTAAAGAGCTATCTGCTATCCGGGCAAAAAGAGGAATTATGCGCTAACATGATGTGTGTAACAGAGTTTGCCGACATGATGAATAAGAAAAAATATTTTACAATATCAGATGTTAAAAAATATTTGAAGAAAGAGCCTGATAACATTTTAGCACAACGTTTTAATGATGAAGGCATACAAAGCTTTATACTTGCCCCTATTATTAAAAACGATCATTTCCTGGGGATAATAGAACTAGTATCCAGCCACATAAATGATTTGAACAGCATTAATGCAAACCGGTTAGAAATTGTAATGCCTTTCATTACTGATACTATTGAAAGACAATATGCCTACATGATAAACCAAGTACGGGCCGTGATACAAAAAGAATATACTACTATTCACCCAAGTGTTTACTGGAAATTTCAGAGGGAGGCATTTAAATATATTGAGTTTCACAGGCTGGATAAAGATTATACCCTTAAAGAGGTTACTTTTAAAGATGTTTATGCTTTATACGGTCAGATAGACATTAAGGGATCATCAGATACCCGCAACCGAAGCGTACAAGTTGATTTGAAGGGCCAGCTAAACGCGCTGATACCGTTACTTGAAAAACTGCAACCTTATTTCAATGATGCTTTGCCGGTAGAATGGATTGAAAATCTAAGATCAATGGCTACAGACCTGCAACTGCCATTAAAGGCTGATACTGAACAGCTAATTCAAAACTACCTGGATATTCACATTGATCCGTTACTAAAAAAAGCTATTGAACAGCAACTTGCTGATACAGCCGCGATAAATGAGTATTTGTTAGAAACCGGCCAAACCGGCGAATTTCATGAGCACCGCAAAATGTATGATACAACGGTGGCTATCATTAACGAAAAAATGACCACCCTGCTTGATCACTGGCAAACCAAGGCACAAATATTATTTCCGCATTATTATGAGCGTTTTAAAACAGATGGCGTTGAGCATAATTTATACATTGGGCAGTCAATTACGCTTAACCGGGTATTTGACATAACAGATTTGTACAACCTGCGCTTGTGGCAAATACAGGTACTGTGCCAAATGGAGTATGAGCATAACCGTATTAAAGACACGCTGCCCTATCCGCTTGATATTACATCGTTGATACTGGCATTTAGTTCGCCAATATCCATCAGGTTTAGGATGGATGAAAAACGTTTTGATGTGGATGGAACGTACAATGCGCGTTTTGAAATTGTAAAAAAACGAATAGACAAAGCTTTTATAAAAAACACCACCGAACGTATTACAGCTAAGGGTAAGCTAACTATAATTTATTCCAATAAAGAAGATGAGAAGCAATACCGAGATTACATCCACTTCCTGCAATCTAAAAAAATGCTTGAAGAGGGCATAGATATGCTGGATGAAGAAGAGTTGCAAGGAGTATCGGGTTTAAAAGCATTGCGGGTAAGAATATCATACGGAATTTTACCAGAAAGGAAATTCTATACTTATACCGACATAATGGAGCAAATAAAAGATGGTGTTTATTTGGCTTCTTAAAGTATGATAATGATATACAAGTTGGGACAAGTGGTTATATCCTTGGAAACTTAACTACTTTGGCAAATGTTGCAGATACTACAGCAGAAATATTGCAACCAATCATGTTCAAAAATATAAAACTGATAGTAAGATTGTAACAGATGCTTACCGTTCATACAATGGCTTATCTGCTAACTATACCCACGTATCTATTAAGCATACTGATGGCAATTACATTACCATTGGCGAAGATCATACTAATACTATTGAAGGCTTTTGGTCATTGCTAAAAAGGGGCATAGGAATTCATCATAACGTAGGCCCTAAACACTTACAGGCTTATTGCAATGAGTTTGGATACCGTTATAATAGCCGTAAGAAACTGATGTTAGTCGTTTAGAAGATGCCTTTAAAAAGGTTGATAACAAGCGTTTGACTTATGCTCCAAGTGAGGCTTTTTTATTTATAAGTTTGAGATTAGATAGATATAGATGAACCATGAGTGTAAGTAAAGATATTTTCCAACGATTAAAGGACGGCGACCCCGTGGGGTTGGATGATTTGCAATATCCAAAGGTACAGGAAGTGGTTTCCCGGACTATAAACCTAATTTCCGAACTTAATGCTTCATCAAGGGATGTAGGTCAAATCCGGGAACGGCTAAGCGCTGTGATTGGTACAGAGATAGACGATTCTACCATTGT
>JAQBNY010000003.1 GCA_028288315.1 Mucilaginibacter sp. | reverse complement strand
TAGTTTTCAATTTATTCGCCGTTAATTTTAATATCATTAAATTTGCACTGTTCCACATAAGTCGCAACGCGACTTTTTCCTTATGAAACAACACCTGCAACATCCGGTATTTTCTGTAATTTCAAAGCTTGCTGCCGAACAAAATTTACAGGTTTATGCAATAGGCGGGTACGTGCGCGATATTTTCCTGAACCGCTCCTCAAAGGATATTGATATTGTTGTTTTAGGTAATGGAATTGATTTTGCCGAAGCAGTTGCGGCAAAACTTAATGTAAAAGTATCGGTGTTTAAAAACTTTGGCACCGCTATGCTCCGCTACCAGGATGTAGAGGTGGAGTTTGTTGGTGCCCGTAAAGAATCATACCGGTCAGACTCGCGCAAGCCTATTGTTGAGAACGGCACGCTTGAAGACGACCAAAAGCGCCGCGATTTTAACATTAATGCGCTGGCTATAGCATTGCACCCCTCACAATTTGGTGAGCTGATAGATCCTTTTAACGGCATCAACGATCTGGAGCAAAAATTGATAAGAACACCGCTAAACCCGGTAGAAACTTTTTCTGACGATCCGCTACGCATGATGCGGGCTATCCGTTTTGCTGCACAGCTAAATTTTAAGATAGATACTGAAGCCATTGAGGCAATAAAAAGCAACCTGTCACGTATAAGGATTGTTTCGCAAGAGCGGATCACGGATGAGCTGAACAAAATTATCCTATCGCCTAAGCCGTCAATCGGTTTCAATTATTTGTTTGATACCGGCTTGCTGCATGTTATTTTCCCACAGATGGTGGCGCTTTATGGCGTAGAGATAATTAACGGAAAGGGCCATAAGGATAACTTTTACCATACATTGCAGGTATTGGATAACATTTGCGAAGCTACAGACGACCTTTGGTTACGCTGGGCGGCTATTTTACATGATATAGCCAAACCAGCTACGAAACGCTTTGAGCCTGGTCATGGATGGACATTCCATGGCCATGAAGACAAAGGTGCACGTATGGTGCCTAAAATTTTCGCGCAGCTAAAGCTTCCGCTTAACGAAAAAATGAAGCTGGTCCAAAAATTAGTACAGCTGCACTTAAGACCTATTGTGTTATCTCAATCTATTGTTACAGATTCGGCGGTGCGCAGGTTATTATTTGAGGCTGGCGATGATATTGAAGGGCTGATGCTATTGTGTAAAGCAGATATCACCACTAAAAATGAATATAAAGTAAAAAAATACCGTCAAAACTTTGAGCTGGTACAGCAAAAGTTAAAAGATGTTGAAGAACGCGACAGTATCCGTAACTGGCAACCCCCTATAACAGGGCTAGATATTATGCAACTTTTTGGTATTGGCGAAGGTCGCGAAGTGGGCATTATTAAGAATAAAATACGCGAAGCAATACTTGAAGGCGAAATACCTAACGACCGCGATGCAGCAATTATTTATACAATTGCAAAGGGACAGGAAATTGGCTTGAAAGTTGTGCGAACACAAATTAAATAACATTACTATTTTTGACAAAAAACTACTAAGAAATGGCACTATACAGGTTCAGGGTTACTTTTGAGGATTATGATGATGTATCTCGGGATATTGACGTAAAATCGAACCAGACATTTGAAGATCTCCATAAAGCAATTCACCAGTCTACCGGGTATAATCCTGAATATCCTTCATCTTTTTATATTAGTAATGACCAATGGATGAAAGGCGAAGAAATTACCTATTTACCCAACCAGAAAAGAATTGACCGCAAAATTCCTTTGATGGAAAATATAAAGTTGAGCAGCTACATTGACGATCCGCATCAAAAATTTTATTACACCTTTAATTTCGACAGGCCATTTGATTTTCATGTGGAACTGATGAAAATTATACTGGAGGATACACCAGGCACTACATATCCGGCTGTTGTACGTTCTGTAGGCGAAGCACCAAAACAATTTGGCAATGTGTTTAACCCAACCGCCGCCGCTGTTGATACACCTGATGAAGATTTTGACTTTTTAAACGAAATGGCTTTTAATCCTGAGGATGCCGAAGATTTTTCTGAAGTGACCGATACCGGTGTTGATGATATTGAAGAGAAAAAGGTTGAAGACGAAGAAGAGGAAGACGAATTTGGCTTTGGTGACGACGAAGAATTTGAAGATGAAGATAAGCCCGGCCATAACGACGATTATTAATATTCAATAGCAAATACTACTTTTAGTCCATGGACCATAAACTGTGGACCATGGACTAAATCAATGAACATACATTTTACACAGCCAACCCTAATTGTTGTAGCCGGCCCAACGGCATCGGGGAAGACTGCTGCGGCCATACAGCTGGCTAATTATTTTAATACGGTTGTAGTTTCTGCAGATTCAAGGCAATTCTATAGCGAAATGTCTATAGGTACCGCCAAACCCAGCGCTACTGAATTAGCTGCTGCCCCGCATTATTTTATTGATTCGCATTCCATAACAGAACCCTTTTCGGTAGGTGATTTCGAAAAACAATGTCTGCAATTATTAGATGAACTTTTTAAAGTACATAATGTAATAATACTTGCCGGTGGCTCGGGGTTGTATATTAAAGCGGTTACCGAAGGCTTTGATAACCTGCCCAGTGCCGATACCCACATACGAGATAAACTCAATAGCGAATTAGACGACAAAGGTATACTTGCTTTACAAGAAAGGTTGAAAGTTGTTGATTCAGTGTATTATAATGAGGTAGATATTAATAACCCACAACGCATTATAAGAGCTTTAGAAGTGTATGAGGCTACAGGCAAGCCATTTTCATCATACAGAACGGCTACTACCAACACAAGGCCTTTCAATATTATTAAACTGGGACTTGATATGGACCGCGAACAATTATATAACCGTATTAATAAACGGGTAGATATAATGGTTGAGCAAGGCCTTGTTGAAGAAGTAAAAGCGTTATTGCCTTATCGCCATTTAAATGCATTAAACACGGTTGGTTACAGTGAAATATATGATCACTTTGACGGCAAAAGCGATCTGCCCGCGGCTATAGCAGTCATCAAACAAAACACCCGCCGTTTTGCAAAAAGGCAATTAACCTGGTTCAGAAAAGACAAGGAAATGATATGGTTAAATGCCGCCGATGAAAACCTTACGGACAATATGCTATCCGCAATTGAATCTTCAATAAACAGGTAGTTCTTGATGAAAGGTCAGCCCGAGCTTGTTAGTTATGCAAAGTGCTTATTAATAACTGTAAGGAAACTATTTGTCGAGCAGAGTTTGCAGGTATACCCCATAGCCGCTCTTCAGGTATTTGTCAATCAGCACCTTTAATTGCTCATCGTTAATAAAACCCATCAGATATGCTACTTCTTCAATACAACCTATCTTTTTAGCCTGGCGTTTTTCTATCACCCGTACAAATTCGGTTGCATCACTAAGTGAATCAAATGTACCTGTATCCAGCCATGCTGTACCCCTATCCATTACGCCAACATTAAGGTTACCTTGCTGCAGGTAAACTTTGTTAACATCGGTTATTTCATATTCTCCCCTTGGTGACATGGGAATATTCTTAGCAATCTCAACAACTGTATTATCATAAAAATACAATCCCGGTACCGCGAATTTGGATTTTGGCTTAACCGGTTTTTCTTCTATTGATACTGCTTTATGGTTACCATCAAACTCAACAACGCCATAACGTTCCGGGTCAGCAACCGGGTAAGCAAAAATAGCGGCGCCGTTAATATTGTTAAAACTTTGTATCAATTTACTAAAGCCCGATCCATAGAATATGTTATCACCCAACACTAAAGCTACCTTATCGTTACCAATAAATTTTTCGCCAATTACAAAGGCCTGGGCCAAGCCATTTGGCTTTTCCTGAATAGCATATTCAAACCGGCAGCCTAATTCGGCACCATCACCAAGCAGGCGCACAAAACCGGCGTTATCTTCAGCAGTGGTAATAATTAATATCTCTTTGATACCGGCAAGCATTAATACCGATAAGGGATAATAAATCATAGGCTTATCGTAAATAGGCATTAACTGCTTACTTATTGCTTTTGTAATAGGATAAAGCCTTGTGCCCGAACCACCTGCTAATATGATACCTTTCATGCTTATATATAAAATTAATTTTGTTGCAACCTGTTAATACAAATCTTAAGGCTATCCCTCCAATATGGGATCTCTATATTAAATGTTTTTTTGATTTTAGCTTTATCCATAACAGAATATGCCGGCCTTATGGCGCGCGTTACATATTCGCTGGTAGGCACGGGTAAAACTTTTACTTCGGTAGCCGACAGGTCAAAAATAGCTTTTGAAAAATCGTACCATGATGCTACCCCTTCATTGCTATAATGGTAGGTACCATATTCCTTACTATCAGATGTTATGATGGTTATTATAGCGTCTGCCAGGTCCATTGCATAAGTTGGGGTACCAACCTGATCTGATATAACTTTTAGCAAATCTCTTTCGGCACCTAGCTTTAACATGGTTTTTACAAAGTTGTTTGCAAATTCTGAATATAGCCAAGCGGTACGCAGTATAAAATATTCACTTAACAAACCCGGGATAACCAGTTCACCATCCAGTTTGGTTTGGCCGTAAACATTTATAGGTTTCGCCTCATCATCTTCGGTAAGAGGTTTGGTTTTATCACCCCCAAAAACAAAATCTGTTGATACCTGAATGAGTATTGTTTTGTAGGTATTGCATAATATGCCCAGGTTCTCTACACCTGTTTTATTCACTAATGATGCCGTTTCTACGTCATCCTCTGCCTTGTCAACAGCGGTATAGGCCGCACAATTAATAGCATGTGTTGGCTGATGTTTGACAAATACTTTTTCCAGCTCGGCTACATCTAATATGTTCGCCTCATCTTCGGCAGGAAATATTAAAAAATCGAGATTATTATCCCCGGCTAACTTTTTAAAACACTGGCCCAACTGCCCCGAAGCGCCAAAAACTATAACTTTCTTCATATTTTGTTGCTAATACTGCCGAGACCGTAATTATTGCAAATAAAGGTATCTTATGCCTGTCCCATGGTTCCGCCAAAGTTCATTGGGAAACCGGTTGGATCATTTGGTATTTTAACACCACCATTGGCACTTTCAAACTTTTCAATATTATCCTCCAAAGCTGATAAAAGTCTTTTAGCATGCTCAGGGGTTAATATAATCCTTGATTTTACTTTCGCTTTAGGAATACCCGGCATTACACGGATAAAATCCAGCACAAACTCCGAGCTGGAATGTGTAATAATAGCAAGGTTGGCATATATACCTTCTGCAACTTCTTCAGAAAGTTCAATGTTTAGCTGGTTTTCGTTTTGTTCTTCCATATCACAAAAATAACAAAGCCTTCTATTTTCATAGAAGGCTTTGTAAAAGTATTTAAAAAAATTGATTAAGCTTCTACTTCTTCAGTTTTTGAAGCCATAAGGCGATCAAATTCTTCCTGTGAACCTACACGGATATTTTCGTATTCGCGTAAACCAGTTCCTGACGGAATTAAGTGACCTACAATAACATTCTCTTTCAACCCAAGCATTAAGTCTTTTTTACCTGCTATGGCTGCTTCGTTCAGTACTTTTGTAGTTTCCTGGAACGATGCTGCTGAGATGAATGATTTTGTACCTAATGATGCTCTGGTGATACCTTGTAACATAGGGCTTGAAGTTGCTGCAA
>JAQBNY010000054.1 GCA_028288315.1 Mucilaginibacter sp. | reverse complement strand
CTGTGTACTCATGTGTTTGTTAATATTGGTTCAAAAGTAAAAAAACATACAGATAAATCCATATAATATCGACAAAATGCCAAAAAATAGAGGACATCTGCATGTTAAACAAATTTTTAACCTGTGGCACGTTACGATAACTGCGCCAAAGCGTGTTACCCAGTAACATTATACCGGCTAAAATGTGTAATAAATGCATTCCGGTGAATACATATATAAAAGATTGTGATGCATTTGGGTTACTAAAATAAATTCCCATTTTATTTACCAGCACATACCAAGCATATATCTGGATAAAAAAGAATATAACCCCCAGCGCTATGGTTAACGATAAGTACATACGCTGCTTAGCAAACTGTAAGCCCTTAGCCGCGCTTGACGCCAGGTACATAGTTATACTACTTAATATAATAGATGCTGTGCTGTAAATAAAAGCATTAGGTAACTTAATATGTATGCCGTGGCCTGTGCCACCACTGTAAACTATAAATCCGCTGGTAAGCGCTGCAAAAAACATAAAAGATGTGAATATGAAAATCCACATGTTGAATTTTTTGGGTGCCAGGTTTAGCTTATCTTCTGGTTGTTGTATTTGAGCCATCATTTCACCTTTCCTATAAAATCAAATAAAAACATTAATTGCACTACAGGCAAGTAATAAAAAGAACCAAACATTAACGTTCGTGCGGCTTTAATTTCGAGTGTACGCAGCAGATTAAAAGCCTGGTATAAAAATATCAGGCTCATTACCAACGATACTGCCCCAACATAATAACCGCCGTAACCATAAAATGTTGGTAATAAGCTTACCGGCAATAATATTAAGGCCGCTATAAAAGTAATGATAGCACTGGTTAAATTTCTTTTGCCTGATGGCAGCAATCTAAAGCCTGCAAGTTTATAATCATCATCAAGTACCCATGCAATTGCCCAAAAATGCGGAAACTGCCACATAAACTGTATGGCGAATAGTATCAATGCTATCTCGTCTATCTTTTCATGTGCGGCAACATAACCTATTAAAGCCGGTAAAGCACCCGGTATAGCACCTACAAATACCGCAATTGGCGATTTTTGCTTTAACGGAGTGTAATCAAACGCATATAATATTATTGAAAATACCGATAGGTAACCTGTTGTTAAATTAAGTTTACCTAATAAATATGTTCCAAATATAGCCATAAACAAGCTAAGCACTAATGCCTGCCCGGTTGTCATCCGTCCTGAAGGTAACGGGCGATCAACCGTACGCTTCATTAAGCGGTCAAGGTCCTTCTCAATAATTTCGTTAAAGCCGTTGGCTGCCGAGGTAACCAAAAAACCACCACCTATTAAGATGAGCCATTTACTCCAGAAATCCCAACTGCTCCAATCAATAGTGCCTACAACCTTACTACCTATTAAATAAGATATTGATGCAGAGAATGTAACCATGAAGGTTAACCGCAGCTTTATCAGTTTTGAGAAATCACTCCATTTCATTTGCGGGCCTCCTGCACATTAACCGTTGTAAATAAATTCAATAACAAATAAAACTGAGCCCCAAAAATAAGGCTGGCTAAAACTATATGTGCGGCCTGCGCATAAGGTGGCAAGGCCATGTATGATAAGAGTATACCTGTAACAATTTGCAGCATTAGCATCAGGAAGGTAAAACTCATTATTTGCTGCTGTATGGAGTGCCTGCTAAAACTGCGGCGTATCAATACATATAATACTATATTAAAGGCAAATACTACTACAGCCATATCCCGGTGCTGGGCAAATATATCGCCTGCACGACTTATCCAGCTTTCGCGATAGCTGCCTTCGAGATGGTTGGCAACTTCATCAATTTTTTCCCTTACTTCAGTTCCAAAAGTTATCTGTAGTATACTTAATGCTAAAACTATTAAGGTAACAACGGCAATAATTCCTTTAACTGTTACTTTGTATCTGCCTGTAACCTTTGTCATGTGGTATGTTGCAATGCTAATGGCTAATATGGCTAATGCAATAAGCATGTGTACCGTAACTATCCAGGCAACTAAATTAGTTGATACTACTATTGAACCTAACCAAGCCTGAAAGCCTACCAGTAACAGGTTAAAAACACTTAGTATAACAATGCTTTTATTAATGCTCCAATATCTAAATGAGTATACAGCAACAAGCGTTAAAAATATACCCGATACAGCACCTATCAACCTGTTAATGTATTCTGTCCACGTACGGGCGCTGTTAAACTCTTCCGGAACTAATATAGATCTGTCATTACGGATACGAGAAGCCAGCTGGCTATATCCAAACACATCAAGCATTTTGGCAAACTTTTGATTTTTGGCCAGGCGTTTATCAGCATATGTCTGCTTATAGTCCTTTGGTAGTTCTGACGCATTAGTTGGCGGAATATACCTGCCGAAACATTTTGGCCAGTCGGGGCACCCCATACCAGATCCGGTGCTGCGCACCACACCACCCGCCAGTATCAATACATACAGCAGGATTATGGTTATAAGGTTTAGCTTTAGAAATGTGCTCCCGGATGCGTTTATGCTCATTTAAATATTTCTAAAAATTTAGGGTATCTGTATGGATTTTTATCCGGCACAGATACCCTAAAAGATCAGATCAGTATAAAAATTATTTTACCTCTTCGTTACTCTTCTGCGTACTGGTCCATTTTGAATATTCTTCCAAACCAGTAGGATTGTCTTCAAAATCATGCGGAAGATTTGAACTCATAGTTTGTGAAAAAGGAACAGTTTGTGGTATAAAGTCTTCTTCAGCTCCCGGCTTACTGTAATCATATGACCAACGGTAAACAGTTGGTATTTCGCCAGGCCAGTTACCATGTAAATGTTCAACAGGTGCGGTCCACTCAAGAGTGTTTGCCTGCCAAGGGTTTTGTGTTGCTCTTTTACCCCAGAATATAGAATATATAAAGTTAAACAAGAAAGCAACCTGTGCCAATGCAGACATAATTGCCGCCCATGTAATAAACGTGTTTACTGACAACCATTGTTTCATGGACTCGAACTCTGTAAAGGCATAATAACGACGCGGAACGCCATCTAAACCCATAAAGTGCATTGGGAAAAACACAAGGTACGCTCCTATGAATGTTAACCAAAAGTGCAAGTAACCTAAACGCTCATCCATTAAACGGCCAAACATTTTAGGGAACCAGTGGTAAACACCAGCCAGCATACCAAATATTGCTGCTGAACCCATTACCAAGTGGAAGTGAGCCACAACAAAGTAAGTATCATGTAAGTTAATATCAAGTGCAGCATTACCTAAAAAGATACCTGTTAAACCACCTGAGATAAAGAATGACACCATACCGATAGCAAATAGCATAGCTGCAGTAAAGCGGATATTACCACGCCATAAAGTAGCCAGCCAGTTAAATGTTTTTACTGCCGATGGTACAGCGATGATTAATGTAGTGATCATAAATACACCACCCAGGAACGGATTCATACCCGTTACAAACATGTGGTGACCCCATACAATAAATGATAATACTGTAATACCTATAAGAGAGTAAACCATTGCATGGTAACCAAAAATTGGTTTGCGAGAGTTTACAGACATAACCTCTGAAGATATACCCATTGCAGGCATAATTACTATATATACCTCCGGATGACCCAGGAACCAGAATAAGTGCTGGAACAAGATTGGGCTACCACCTTCATAAGGTTGTACCTGGCTTCCGTTTAGTACAATATCAGACAAATAAAAGCTTGTACCAAAGCTACGGTCAAATACTAATAATACAACACCGGCTACTAATACCGGGAATGCCAATACACCTAATACAGCTGTAAGGAACAAAGCCCATATGGTTAAAGGCATTTTCCAAAGGTCCATACCTTTGGTACGCATATTTAATACTGTACTAACATAGTTAATACCACCCATTAATGATGATGCAATAAAAAACACCATACTAATAAGCCATAGCGTCATACCCATTCCTGAACCTGGCATTGCTTTAGGCAAGGCAGATAATGGTGGATATATTGTCCAACCACCGCTTGCAGGGCCTTTTTCTACCATAAATGATGACAGCATGATAATACTTGCTGTTAAGAAGAACCAGTAGGATAACATATTCATGAATGGCGAAGCCATATCACGTGCACCTATTTGCAATGGAATTAAAAGGTTGGCGAAAGTACCGCTTAAGCCGGCGGTTAATACAAAGAATACCATTATGGTACCATGTATAGTTACCAGTGAAAGATAAAAATTTGAATCTAAACGGCCACCAGGTGCAAAACGGCCTAATAAAGTTTCCATCAAAGGAAATGCTTTATCAGGATAGGCTAACTGGATCCTGAAAAGGATAGATAATATCATGGCAATAACGGCCATAGTAATACCTGTTATCAGGAATTGCTTGGCAATCATTTTGTGATCCTGGCTAAATACGTATGTATTTAAGAAAGTTG